>DASZXF010000892.1:0-2116 GCA_035546055.1 Ktedonobacteraceae bacterium | reverse complement strand
AAGTGTGTAACACAGATAATGGCATGAAAAATGCTGAGAAACAGGTAGACGCTGTTGCGCCTTTGCCAATGAGCGCCCCGCGTTTTTGTCTGCTTCTGGTGCCTTTCTGTCCCGAATCAAGGAGGATTTCTATGCAGCGAGCCAGGATCTTGCGTTTCTCTGGACTGGTAGGTTGTTTTCTGTGGGTTGTTCTGTTATTTCCCCTGGCGGTTCCACTGGTCAGCGCGCAGTCGAGCGTGTTTGAGCGTCCCTGGCTGGATACTGCTCTGACGCCGGATCAGCGCGCGGATGCGCTGCTTGCGCAGATGACGCTGGCGGAAAAAATCACCATGTTGCATGGCGCGGGCGGTTCTTATGTGGGCGATATCCCCGCCAATACGCGCCTGGGTATTCCCGCGCTTAACCTGGAGGATGGTCCTGCCGGGGTTGCCGATGGCATGAGCGGGGTGACCGTGTTTCCCGCGCCGGTTGGTGTGGCCGCCAGTTGGGATACCGCGCTGATGGATCAGTATGGCCAGGCTCTGGGGGCGGAAGAATACGGCAAGGGGGCCAATGTCGCCCTCGCGCCTACGGTGAACATTTTGCGCAATCCGGTCTGGGGGCGCAGCTTTGAAAGCCTGGGTGAAGATCCCTATCTGACCTCGCAGCTGGGCGTGGCCAGTATCCAGGGGATTCAAAGCCAGTATGTCATCGCGACCGTGAAGCATTATGTGGCCAACAACCAGGAATTTGATCGCACGACGGATAGCTCCAATGTGGATGAGCGTACCCTGCACGAGATATATATGCCCGCCTTTCAGGCCGCGATCCAGCAGGGGAATGCAGGGGCGGTGATGTGTTCCTACAACAAGGTCAATGATATCTACGCCTGTGAACAGCCTTCCATGCTCAGTGATGTGCTTCGGGCGCAGTGGAATTTCCCTGGTTTCGTCATGTCTGACTGGGGGGCAACGCATAGCACGCTTCAATCCGCTGCGGCTGGCCTGGATATGCAGATGGCGGACGCTTCCTATTATGGCAGCGCGCTGCAGACCGCTGAACAGAACGGCCAGGTGTCGATGCAGACCATCGATACGATGGTTCATCGTATCCTGCGCACCATGTTTGCCCTTGGCCTCTTCGATCATCCCAGCAGCGGCGGTCCGGGCAGTAACGTGGCTACCGCCGCGCACGATCAGTTGACCGCCAGCGCTGCCGAACAGGGGACGGTCCTTCTGCAAAACACGGGCAATATTCTGCCGCTGGGGGGCGCCGCGCTCAGTTCGCTGGCGGTAATAGGCTCCGATGCCTCGACCGCGCCCTATATCGCCGGAGATGGCAGCGCGCATGTCAAGGCCTCGACGCTGGTAACGCCGCTCCAGGGGATTACCAGTCGCGCCGGCTCTGGCGTACATGTGCAGTATGCCGAGGGCGTGACGGCAGATGGCGGCGAGCCGGCGATTGCTTCACAGTACCTCACGCCGTCCGCTGGCAGCGGTTCCGGCCTCTCCGGGCAGTTTTATAACAATATGACTCTCTCTGGCTCGCCGGTGCTGACGCGTGTGGATTCACAGGTTGATTTTAACTGGGGCGGCAACTCACCAGGCAGCGGGGTAGCGGCAAGCGGGTGGTCGGCTAAATGGACAGGCACGATTACCGCCCCTCAGACCGGCACCTATACGTTTTCGCTCACCAGCGATGATGGCAGCCGGTTGTATATCAACGGCCAGCTTGTGATTGATAACTGGCGCGATCAGGGTTCGCATACCCAGACCGCGACCATAGCCCTGACCGCCGGCCAGTCCTATCCCATCGAGGCCGATTATTACCAGAACGGGGGACTGAGCAATATGACGCTGGGCTGGTTGCTGCCCGACGGGAGTAATAGCCCGCTCAACCAGGCGGTGGCCCTGGCGAAATCCTCCAGTGTGGCGGTCGTTTTCGCCAATGACCAGGAGTCCGAGGGTTCGGACCGTAGCAATCTCAGTCTGCCCTTTAACCAGGATCAGCTTATCTCGGCGGTCGCGCAGGCGAACCCGAACACCGTTGTGGTCCTGAACACCGGCGCGCCTGTGCTCATGCCCTGGCTGAGCAAGGTGAAAGGCGTGCTGGAGGCCTGGTATCCCGGTCAGGAGGA
>DASZXF010000891.1:0-16946 GCA_035546055.1 Ktedonobacteraceae bacterium | reverse complement strand
TCAATCAGAGATCTACTCTTCCCGGCTCCTCACATCATATGCAATTGTTCAAAGCAAGTATACCCGACAGCGATTTTGCCTGTCAATAGACGCATCTTCCGTCTCCCCGCGCCAGCATCTTCGCCAGATAGCCACTTGACGGATCGCAAGAGGAATTGGTATGATAGGGAAGGATCTGGGCTACCACGTCATTGAGTGACACGCGCCCATAGCTCAGAGCATAGAGCGTCCGCCTTCTAAGCGGTAGGCCGCAGGTTCGAATCCTGCTGGGCGCGCCAACAAAAAACAGAGGCCACATAGATAACCATGCGGCCTCTGTTTTTTGTTGCCTGCGCGATCAGGCGCTCTTGATAAACTCAAGCATGCCGTTGTACAGGCCAACAGCGTAGGGGGCACCGAAGCCGGTGGCGTAGTCCCAGCCGCTGGTGGCTGGATAGTAGAGGTTATTGCCCTGAACAACATCGAAGAAGGGGTGCTGCGCGGCCTGTTTTTGCGCCAGCCAGTAGAAGATACCGGCCCCTCCTACGACAAATTGCTGCGTTTTGGTAGCCAGACCCTGGTTGACCAGATCATAGACGCTGGCCCAGATGGGCGTGGCGGCACTGGTGCCACCGCTGCCGGTCCACTGACCATCGGCGTAGAGCGCAACCAGCCAGGCTACGGCGGAAACATCGGGCACCTGGCGTTTGCCATTCGAGTATTTATTCTGCACACCAGGACCGGTTTGCCAGGTCGGCTGATCAAAGGCCTGGCTGAGACCGCCGCCCGATCCCCAGGAGTTCTGACAGTCGGCAGGCTTTTTGGGATCGCCCGACCAGACGGTTTCCGAGGCACGCGTGTTCTGCCGGCTTACTTGCAGATTCGTACCACCCACCGCGACAACCGAGCGATCAGAGGAGGGGAAGTCAACGTCGAGCAGATCCGGGTAATTCACGCTGTCATACGCTCCGCAGTCGCCACTGGCGACAAAGACGTTGATGTGATCGACCTGCTGGAGAATGCGCAACTGGGTATCAATCGCGTTGACCAGACCGACGCTCAAGAAGTCTTCTGAACCACCCCAGCTGATGCTGACCTGGGTTGGCCCGGTGATTTTGCTGTAATCAGAGGCGATCTGCGCCAGCACATCGTCCATCGCTACCCAGAAACGGCTGTAATCGCTGGCCGGATCTTCCTGGTAAACGACAATGTTGGCGGCAGGCAACAGACCCGTCACCATCTCCAGATCCAGCAAGGCTTCGCCGGCGGGCGTGCCTACAGGCGGGTTGTCGTTGACCGTCACCACACTGACCTTGCCGTGAAACTGCACGCAGGACATGTAATGCTGCAGATCAGGCTCCGAAAACGTCTCAAATTCCGGCAGAATGATCGTCGTCCCCTGACCCTGCCAGCCCTGGGCGTAGAGCGGATTGAGGCCGTAGATGTTGCGCACCTGAGCCGCGTTGGCCGTGCGCGGATCGGTAGCACAGTCATTGGCATCGGTGGCCAGCGGCTGCAATTGCGTTGAACTGGCCTTCACACTCTTCTTCAGCGGCGGCTTGCTATACGTATCCAGGCCCGTGATCGAAAGAATACGCTCGGCCACAACCTGGGGCAGCATAATCGGCGTGGCCGGCGCGTAGAAAGTGCGCCCCTCATATTTATGATAGACAAACGTCGTCTGGAGCAGTTTGGCGAACGAACTGGCCGGCGCGTCCAGCGCCAGCGTCGTGTGCAGTTTACTGAGCTGAAGCGAAATTCCGTCAACGCCAAAGTACTGCTTGATCTGCTGGTATTGCTGATCGGTAATGCCCAGTTGATTGGCCAGCGACGCTCCATCCGTCGTATTCGTGCTCGATGTAGTCTGGGTTCCCAGGCTGTTCAGCAGCGGATCGTTGGGTTTAAAAGTGACCAGCACATGGAATTTTGTATCACCTGGTACATTCCCCGTGGTCGGAGATTGCAGCGCCTTCTGCGGGATGCCAAGGTCAAAATTCACAAGCTTCGATGCATCTGACGAAGCGGTGGGCGTGCTCTGAGCCGTCGTGTTGCCGCCTCCGCACGCGCTGAGCAAGAGCAGCAGCATACAGGGGACCAGCACATACTTGATGAGAGGATGCTGGGAACGCTTTTCCCGAACGAGCATGAGATTCTCCTTCTCTTTTCATGCCTTCATGTCACATACAGAATAATCTGCCGATCTTTAACCGCGAGTGCCGGCAAACCGCCCGGAGGCGCTTTTCCTGCCACGAGCAGGAACCGCGTCCCACGCCGCCCGAACCATCCTCGCTTCGTTGTATCTGACAGAAGAATGGATGCCCTGGAAAACCATTGTCACACTGGTGGGTATCCTTGAAGACCATTATCTCTAACGAGCTTTTTCGCGTTTTTGACAGAATATGGTCCATTAAATCGACGAATATTTATCTAATTAGCAAGACGTTATTCGCCAGAAAATTTCTCGGATGATTTTTGTAGGAGCGCAGTGGCCAGGGTGTGCATGGAAAGCGGTCCACGGAGCCGGTTTTCCATGCACAATATACCGTTGTATAGCTCAAAAATCAAGCGCCCTGGACCAGTTGTTGCAAGCCCTGGTAGACGCCAGCCATATTGGGGGAACCCAGACCTGTAGTGAAATCCCAGCCGGGGGTAGCGGGATAGTAGAGGTTGGTGCCTTTGACAATATCGTAGAAAGGCTTTGTACTGGCATATTTGCTGGCCAGGGTATACAGCACAGCCGGACCCGCGACATAGTAGCCAGTGGTTCTGACCAAGCCCTGTTCGACCAGGGCATAGCCTGCGGCCCACATCGGCGCGGCTGCGCTGGTGCCGCCAGAATAATACCATTGCCCGTTCAGAAACACCGAGTCGTAGTACGCGCTGGCGGCGACATCAGGCACCTGGCGGAAGCCATCAGAATACTTGTTCTGAATGCCGGGATAGGTCTGCTGCCAGGCGGGACGCGGAAAGACCGCGCTCAGACCGCCGCCTGATCCCCATTCATTTTTACAGGTGGGATGCTTGCGCGGGTCTTCATCCCAGGCAATCTCCCTGGTGCGCCTGCCCTGCCCGTCTACATAGAGAAACGTACCTCCCACACCGATGACGTAAGGATCAGAGCCTGGAAAGCCTACATCCAGCGTGTTTGGATAATCACGGCTGTCATACGCTCCACAGTCGCCAGAGGCCACAAAGACATTCACATGCTCAACCGTGGTCAGCGTTTCCAGCGTATTATCGATACTTTTCAACATATTGGTGGTCAGGTAGCCCTCGGTGTCGCCCCAGCTGACACTGACCAGAACCGGCTGGGTATGGCCGCTGTAGTCATCGCTGATGCGGTTAAACATATCCTGAAAGCGTTGCCAGAAAACCGTGTAGTCGTGGCCGGAGCTGGCCTGGTAAACCACAATATCCGCGTCGGGAGCCAGGCCAGCCACCATCTCGATATCCAGCGCAGCCTCGTCGTCCGTATTTGAGGGAGGAGCGCCATCAACATTGACCACACTCAATTTACCGCGATAGCCCACGCAGTCCATGTAGGTCTGCACATCGCGCTGTGAAAACGCGGCAAATTCAGGCAAAACAATGGTCATCCCTTTGCCCGTCCAACCCCTGTTATACAGTTGCGTCAGGCCATACGCCCGGCTGATCTGCTGATTGGTGAGCACGTCATAGTCGTTGACGCAGCCGGCCTGAGCCAGGCGACTTGAGAGCGGACGCAAATCAGGCGCGGAGGTGGGACTTTGATATCTGCTAAAGCTGTCCAGGCCGCTGATGCCCTGAATCGAGCGCGCGAGTGAAGCGGGCAGGGTTATCGCCGGGAAGGGGGCATAGAACATGCTTCCCTGGTAGGAATGGTACATAAACCGGGTATGCAGACGAGCCGCCAGAACGCCCGCCGTGGCGTCAAGGGTCATGCTGGTATGCAGCTTGTGCAGATGCAGCGTAACGCCTGGTCCCCCAAAGAACTGCGACATCTGCCGGTACACCTGATCGGTAATGCCCACCTGATTCGCCAGGGCAGCCACATCGATACGCTGGCCCGCGCGCATACGAGGGTCTTGCGCGAACTGGCTGAGCACAGCGGCGTTGAGCTTGAACGAAATAACGACATGCATGGCAGTTACATCGGGCAGAGAACGCAAAGCCGCCGTCTGCAAAGCCGCTTTGGGGATACCCAGATCGAACACCACAGGCGCGTTCGGACTGGTTGGCATGGGAGTTACCCTCTTCGTAACCGCTTGAGGAGGCCAGGATAAGGGTATCGGATTAGTACAGCCGGCCAGTAATACGACTAACAAGAGCAAAAAAGGCAAAGGTCTGCATGGCCTGTCCCGCATGGGTCTGAATCCTTCCCTGGAAATAATCACAGCTCTCCGTAGTTAAAGATGAGCTTACCTGGATTATACGATGTGTCAGAAATATGCTAGTAGACTGTCAAACTCCATCCGCAAAGTGCGTCGCCTGTGGCGGCGCGGGAAGAGAGGAAAGGCGAGGGACATCCCGCGCCCTGGCAAAGGGCTGCCGCCCTCTGCACTCCCGCCTGGCTGGCCTTTCGTCTGGACCTTGACCAACTACTAGCCGCTACATTAGCATAAGCAAGCAAATTATGCCAGTAGACTGTCAAACTCCATCCGCAAAGCGCGCCGCCTGCGACGGCGCGGGAAGAGGGGAAAGGCGGAAACACTCCGCACCTCGGCAAAGGGCTGCCGCCCTCTGCACTCCTGCCTGACTGGCCTTTCGTCTGGACCTTGACCAACTACCAGCCCTCTTTCCGCACACGAGGAGTTCAGGCAGACACCGGTAACGGTTGTTATGCTCAGCGTCTCTGGTTTATGTAGTAGTATGCTTGTTGAGCATGTCTCGCGCATTTTACACAAGAAATAACCCTGAATAACAAATATTAAATATCACCATATTAGCAAGAGATAACATAGATAACAATCGATGTACTTACGAATAGATTTTTCCCTGAAATGTGTTATAATATGCCAGCGTTGTATGGTGCCTGTGTCTGCGGTGAATGATCGCTGGCAGGCCGCGCACATTACACGGGTTACTCCTTCGAGGGGAAATCGATCGATCGGGCTGTTGCCCTGGAAAAGAGAAAGACATATGGCATACGTGGATCAGGTTTTGTACTGTCGCGACTGTAATCAGGAGTTTACTTTTACTGCGGGTGAGCAAGAATTTTTTGCCAGCCGGGGGCTGGCCAACGCGCCAACACGCTGTCCGGCCTGTCGCGCGGCGCGCAAGCAGGCTGGAGGCGGACGCAACGGCGGAGGACGCGGTTACACGAGTTCGCGTGAGCGGGAACCGCGTCAGATGCATAGCGTGGTTTGCGCGAGTTGCGGCAATCAGGCGCAGGTGCCGTTCCTGCCCAGAGGTGATAAACCGGTCTACTGCGGCGACTGCTATCAGATGCAAAGCGCTGGTCGTCGCTCGCGCTGGTAGTTGAGCGAGCTGACAGCGCAAGACACTCCATCGAGGAACACGACGCGGACCAATGTGGTCAGAGCGCCATTGATACCTGGCGGCGAATGCTGACGTATGCGGCGGCTTTTCAGAGAGCCGTAGGCGACGTTCGGCGTTCGCCGTTTTTTTTGGCGTGGCAGCAAACAGGCGCTATGACCTTTGCGCAACTTCCGCGCTGAAATAGTCCTCGCCGTTTCTTTTATGTTATACTGCTGATCGAGTCGCTGGCGGGGAATGGGAGTCGGGTGATACGAGAACACTATTCTACTCTTCGAGGTAACGATATGCCATTTGCGAACGAAAGTCTCTCAAATGAGAAGCCCCTGCGTGTGGCGATTGTCGGCTATGGACTGGCGGGCGCGGTTTTCCATGCCCCTCTGCTGGCCAGTACGCCGGGCATGATCGTGGCGGCGATTGTCACAAACAATCCTGAGCGGCGCATCCAGGCATTGCGTGATTTTCCCAAGGTGACGCTCTACGCGACGGTCGAGGCGCTGTGGCGCGATGCCGCGCGCTACGACCTGGTGGTGATTGCAACCCCCAACCGCCTGCATGTTCCGCTAGGCATTGCCGCGCTGGAAGCCGGACTACCGGTGGTGATCGATAAGCCGCTGGCTCCATCGGTAGCGGAGGCGCAAAAGCTGATCGAGGCCAGCCAGCGGACAGGTAAGCTGCTGACGGTCTTCCAGAACCGGCGCTGGGATAGCGATTTTCGCACGGTGCGCTCGCTGCTGGATGCTGATCTGGATCTGCTGGGCACAGTCACGCGCTTTGAGTCGCGTTTCGAGCGCTATCGCCCGACTCCCCGTCATGACGCCTGGCGCGAACTGGGGGGCAGCGACGAGGCCGGCGGCCTGCTCTACGATCTGGGCAGCCACCTGATTGACCAGGCTTTGATCCTCTTCGGCACGCCCACGAAGGTCTATGCCGAGATTGAGCGGCGGCGCGCAGGCGTGCAGGTAGATGACGATACCTTTGTGGCCTTACAATTCGCCAGCGGAGTGCGAGCGCATCTGTGGATGAGTTCGGTGGCACGTATTCCGGGTCCGCGCATGCGCATCTCTGGTCTGCGGGGCACCTACGAAAAATGGGGGCTGGACCCCCAGGAGAGCGCGCTGCGGGACGGCCTGCGGCCCGGCCATCCCGATTGGGGCCGGGAACCACGCGACAAATGGGGGCATCTCTCGACCGATATTAGCGGGATTCACATTGATGGCCCGATTGAGATGTTGCCCGGTAGCTATGAGCAATTCTACATCTTCCTGCGCGTTGCTCTGCTCATGGGCGGTCCCCCACCGGTTGATCCCCTGGAAGTGATAGACGTGCTGCACGTCATCGAAGCAGCCCAGGAGAGCGCCCGGCGCGGCGCTATTGTAGATATGTAAAACGCTCCCGCTGGTGAAGACAGTTCCATTCTCTCCCCGCCAGACAAAGACCATCAGGCCTTTGTCTGGCTCCCTTCCCGCCTGCTCTCCAACTTTAAAAGAGGCTCTGCTTCGTTAAAGTGGCTTCCAACCCGACCGATATGTGTTCACTCACTCTGCGCAAATGTGCTCACAATTTGCCTGGATACGTTGTAGATAGGAGAGGAGCTGCGTTTTCTCCTGCGCGGAAAAACCGGCCAGCACATCATTAGAGGACTTCTCGACGACGCCCCAGAGTTGGGCCAGCGCCCGCTCGCCCTCTTCGGTGATAGTAAACGCGTCCTTCTCGCCGGGCTGGGCCAGCGCGATATAGCGTTTATCGAGCAAGGGTTGGAGCAATTGTTCCAGTTCGTCGCCGAAGCTCGCGGTGTCGCGTCCGGCCTGCTCCAGACTCATCTGGCGATCACAGGCCAGTTGCATAAGCAGAACAACCTGGAGCGCGTTCAGATCGCCCACCTGGCTCAAGGCGTGATCAAAGGCCCGCATAATCATCTGCCCCGTCACATTGACCTCGCGTCCAAAATTCATCTTAATCATCTGAGAAAGCATGGTCAGCACCATCCTGTATTTCAATTCGTACAAACTGATTCCGGTTGCCACACCCACGTTAAGGGATTCAACCAGTCCGCTCATGGGAATCTGGACCACCACATCGGCCTGCTGAATAATCTCATCAGAAATACCCTCAGTTTCGTTGCCGACCACCAGCGCCAGCGGCTTCGGTTGGAGCGCGGCCATGGATTGAAGCGCGCGTGCGTGCGGGCTGGTGGCCACAATCTGATAGCCACGTTCCTTGAGAGCGTCCAGCGCGGCACTCGCCGAGGAAAAAGCATAGACCTGAGCCTCAAAAGCTTTGCCGCGTGAAGCGCTGATAATCTTCTTAAAATAGATATCCAGGCCGGGCGTGGTCGCCACCACATCGCGAATACCGAAGGCGCTGGCCGTACGGATAATCGTCCCCAGGTTGCCATGATCCTGCACGCGATCAAGCACCAGCACAAAGTTGCTCGCCGCTTCCAGCGAGGCCGGAGGCGCCGGGAGACGCGCCACCCCAAGGACCGGCACCAGGTAAGAAGTATCACTGATCTTCTTCATAATACCTTCGCTGACGGTATAGCAGGCAATGCCCTTGCTCTGAAACGCGGCCAGCCACTCCTGCGCGCGGGCATGAGCGGCGATAAACACATGCTCAACCACCAGGCCAGCCTCCAGCGCCCAGAAAATGCTCTCCTCGCCCTCCAGCAACGTCTTCCCCAGACGGGCGCGTCCCGCCGCCGCAGTCAGTTCGCGCGCCTCGGCCACGCGTTCATCTTTGATGGATGTAATTGAAAAAGCCTGTGCCATAGTCTCCTGTATCCTGATTCTTACCACGCATGGAGAGGTCCGCGAGGATATAGCAACCAGCAGAAAGCGGGCGAGCAGTAAAAAAGGAAATAAGGAAGGGCAGGGGGTCGATGCCAGGTAACGGCAGAGCAGATCAACAATTATTGCCTGTCGTGATCGGGTCGAGCTGGCCTGCTACCCGATCCCACTCCTCCATCCCCGCGTCCTGGTGCCTGGTCTTGATCAGCGTTTTGGAACTCCGAGCGACAATAAGCGAATGAAAGTGACTGTGCCAAATAACATGGCGGGTTGTATTTAGCATATCCTTCCTTTCCGCTCTGCCGCTACCCGACAAATATATTATAATCTCATTTGAAACTGTCTGTAAAGGCATAGAGCGGCTTCCGCCAGGATTTCCCATCCATGCCCATTCTTTTCCATGAAACAGGCGCAGAACCATGGAAACAGGTATCTGATCCTGCTTTGGCAGGGCTCAAGCAAAAATTGCCATTCTGTTGATTTTATTTGCCATTCTACTTGACAAATTTAGGCGAAGATGGTAGTATTTCTTTGTGATAAGAAAAAAATTGCCATGGCGTTAATAAAAATATGACAAATAGAGGTTCGCCTGCTCTGGAAGAGTGCCTGGCATGCATGCCAGAGAGGCCAGGTGAGCCAGGAGAGGACCATTCATGCATCCGATTATTACACGAGACCCGGTGAGCGGGAACGAGTTGATTGTGACGCGGCTGGAGTGCCCGCAGAGCGGCATCGTCATCGAGGGGCAGTTCAGTCTGGGCTGGATTGGCCGGCTCAGCCGTGAGCAACTGGATTTCGTCGAGTTGCTGGTGAAAAATCGCGGCAACATCCAGAAGTTAGCGGTTGATCTGGACATGGCCTATAACACGGCGCGCAGTCGCCTGGACGAGATTGTGACCGCTCTGGGAGGCGCACCGGAAAATGAGAACCGGGTTGATCGTCGCCAGGTGCTGGATCGGCTGGCAGCCAATGAGATCAGCGTCGGCGAGGCCATGCGCCTGTTGAAAGGATAAGCTGAGAGATGACAATCTCACGAGAAGAACGCGCGCGGATTCTCAACATGGTCGCGGCGGGCCAGGTGAGCGCCGAAGACGCGGGACAACTCTTCGACGCTTTGCTGGACGAACCAGCGGAGCCTCCTCCCAGGCTCCTGAACCGCACTGTCCGCGTGTGGGTAACTGACATGACGACGCGCAGTCGTAAGGTCAACATGACCGCGACGCTGCCTTTAGGCGTGCTGCGAGCAAGTTTCCATGCCCTGGGCAGCCTGGTCCCATCATTACGCGAGAGCCATATGGAGGAGATTATGAGGGCGCTTGAGCAAGGCCTGACCGGGCGTGTGATGGATATCCAGGATCTTGAAGATGGTAAACGTATCGAGATTTTTATTGAGCAGTAGACTATAATTGTGCATAAGGAGAAAAATGTATGCAGCAGACATTTTCGGTGGAGAAAGAAGCGCGGATTCTTCTGGCCAGGATACACGGTGATCTGGAGGTACGCGGCTGGGACGGGCAGGGTATCAGACTGGAGCGCGATACAGAGAGCGGTGTGGTGCAGCAGGAGGGCAATATGCTAAGCCTGTCGAACTGCTCCGGCGATATCGAACTGCTGGTGCCCTTCGATGCCGAGGTGCGGGCGGAGAGCGTGGATGGCGAGGTGGAAGTTCAGGACATCAGGCGTGTTGAGTTAAAGAATATCCACGGCGATGTTCAGTTGCGCAACATCGGAGTGGATGCCAATCTGGATTACATCGGGGAAGCCATTTCGTTAATAGATATCGACAAGGATGTAGAGATTCAGAAGGCTTCTTCGCTGCGTACCCGGCGCAAAATCGGCGGCGAGGCCAGGATACAGGAGGTACGGCTGGCGGAAATCGAGGCGGTGAGATCAGATCTGGAGTTGCGCCAGGTGGATATGGCTTCGGTGGGCAGCGTTGGCGGGGATCTGGAGGCGGTGAGTGTGCGAGAGGCGCTTCGCTGCGGCAATGTGGGCGGGGACTGCCAGATTCACGATAGCGCGGGCGCCGAGTTCCACCTGGGCAATGTGGGCGGCCATCTTCAGCTGGGCGGGGCGGTCAAGGTCCACGTGGGCAATACGGGGGATCATGTAGAGCTGCGCGATGTGCGCGAAAGCGTTTACCTGGGCAATGTGGGCAACAGCGGTACGCTCAGTTCAATTGGCGGGAATGTGACGGCGGGTCGCATTGGCGGCGATGCTCATCTCTCGGGCCTGGGTGGATCGGTGCGCATTGGAGCTGTGGGTGGTGACCTGGAATTGCAGGCGGATTTCCCACCTGAAAGCAGAACCCATGCACACGTGGGTGGCGATGTAACGCTCACCCTGCCTCAGACGGCCAATCTGGCCCTGCAAGCTACCATCGGTGGGACCATCAGCGGTCCATCGCTGGCCCTTGATCGCAATGGCAACCTGGTACGCCTGGTCTATGGCGATGGCTCGGCCCAGGCCAGTATCAGCGCGGGCGGAGATTTGCAGGTGCATGGCGGCGGGACTCCGCGTGTGAGCAGCGCCAGTATGCCCTGGGGAGAATTTAATCAGGAGATGTCCGAGTTGGGGAAAAATATGGCTCAGATGGGAACCGACCTGGGACGCGAGTTCATGGACATTTTCAACGACATGGGCCAGGCCACCTTCTCCTGGGGCGATGATGTCGGGCGCAGAGTTGAGGAGCAGCTTCGCCGCGCCCGCCACAAGGCCGAACAGCACGCTCGCCACGCGGCTGAGCGGGTGCGCAAAGCCGAGGAACATGCGCGCAGAGCTGAGGAACGCGCGCAACGGCATGCCTATGAGCACGCGCGCAGGCACGCGGATCGTCTGTATGTACGCGTCAACGAACGCGAATGGCAGATGAATCCAGAACGCTTTAATGATCTGATCAACCGCGCCCAGGAGGCGGCGCTGGACGGCGTGGCGGGGGCCATGGAAGCGGTCGAGCGCGCGGTAAACAATCTGCGCATGCAGTATCCTCCACGTCCGCCCATGCCACCGACACCTCCCGGCGGAGCGCCCATGCCGCCGACGCCACCGGCACCTCCCAGCGGCATCCCGACGCCGCCGACGCCGCCGACTGGCGAGGTTACACCTCCCATGCCGCCAATCCCGCCCTATCCCGTGGCGACTCCTCCGGCGAACGAACCATCTCAGCAGTCGGAGTCTGAAGAGGCCGAAAATACCGAGGAACCAAATCTGGAGGCCGAGCGCGAAGCGATTCTGCGTATGATCGCCGAAGGGCGCATCTCCCCCGAAGAGGGCGATATGCTGCTTGAAGGCCTGGGAGAATAGCGTATCTGCTTGAACAAGAGCAAACGAGTATTGCCCGCGCATTCCTCACGGGCAATACTCGTTTGCTCTTGTTCAAGCAGATACGCTGTAAAAAACGGCAGCATCCCAGAAAAATGGGATGTGTGCCGTTTTTTTAGAAGATGAAGATATCCATGAAAAAAGAGGAGCATGGCAGGAAAAAGGGGTCTGCGTCCACAGGAAGCAGGGTGTACGTGTTACAATGGAAAGATCAGGAGGCACGGCATTCATCTCCGGCGCACGTGATGGGCCGGACGAGACGTTTTCATGTCGGAAGGAGCAGAATTCGAGTATGCCATCGCAAGGGTATGTACGTTTCCCGACGCTGCATCAGGATAGGATTGTATTTGTAGCTGAGGACGATCTCTGGCAGGTTGCCAGCGAGGGTGGTAGGGCGGAGCGTCTGACGGCGGGTGTAGGTGAGGTGAGAAGCCCGCGCTTTTCACCTGATGGCGCATGGCTGGCGTTTCTAGGACGAGAGGAGGGACCGAGTGAGGTTTATCTGATGGCCACGCAGGGCAGTGAAGCGCGGCGCCTGACTTTTCAGGGTATTTCTCATGTGGTGGGCTGGTCGCCGTCAGGCGATGCGATTCTCTTCGCCAGTTCCGCCGCCAGCGCGCACAGTCGCGAGGACTATCTCTACGCGATCAGTCCGCAGGGCGGAGAAGCGCGCAGGCTGCCGGTGGGGATGGCGAACGCGCTTTCCTATGGTCCGCGCGGCGGCGTGGTGATCGGGCGCAATATTGGCGAGCCTGCGCGCTGGAAGCGCTATCGCGGCGGCACGGCGGGCTATCTGTGGTGCGATGTAGAGGGGAATGGCGAATTTCGGCGCTTGCTGCGCCTGGCTGGGAACATGGCGAGTCCCTGCTGGGTCGGCGAGCGTATTTATTTTCTCTCGGACCACGAGGGGGTGGGCAATATCTATTCCTGCACGCCGCATGGCGAGGATCTCCAGCGCCACACCTGGCACGAGGATTTTTACGCGCGTAATCTCACCAGCGATGGACAGCGCATGGTCTACCATGCCGGCGCGGATCTCTACCTCTTCGATCCGCAAAGCAGGCAAACGCGCCAGCTCCAGGTCAGCCTGCCCAGCGCCAGAACGCAATTGAGCCGCAAGTTTGTCCCGGCCACCAGATATTTGCAGGAATACGCGCTGCACCCGGAGGGCCATACGACGGCCCTGGTCGCACGCGGCAAAGCATACGCGATGAGCAACTGGGAAGGGCCGGTTCTGCAATATGGCGAGCCTGATGGCGTGCGTTACCGCCTGCTCTCCTGGCTCAAGGACGGCAAACGCATGGTCGCCGTACAGGATGCCAATTCACGCGAGCGGCTGGTCGTTTTTGCTACCGGCGAGAAAGATGAACCGCGCGTACTGGAGGATGTCGAGTTTGGACACGCGCTGGACATGGTAGTTTCGCCAACCGACGACGTGGTGGCGATTGCCAATCAGCGTCACGAGTTGATTCTGGTCGAACTGGCCAGCGGGGAGCAGATGATCATAGATCGGAGCGAACACATGCCTGTTCAGGGCATAGCGTGGTCCCCTGATGGCTGCTGGCTGGCGTATGGCTTCGCGTTGACCGCTCAGCAAGTGGCCATCAAGCTTTTTGGCGGCGAGCCACCCACGGCCCATGTCGTTACCCGCCCGATTTTGCGCGATACACGCCCGTCCTTCGATCCTGAAGGGAAATATCTCTACTTCATTGGTCAGCGCGTCTTCAATCCCGTCCCCGATAATCTGGAGTTTGGCTGGAGTTTCCCGCGCGGCGAAAAGCCTTACGCGCTGCTGTTGCGCCGCGATCTGCGTTCGCCGTTCGTCGCTACGCCGAAGGGGGCCAACGGACGCGAGGAGCGCGGCGATGAGACGAAAAATGGCGATGAGAACGCCGGCAAAGATGAACGCGGCAGCGAAAGCGCTACCAGTCGCGCGCTGAGCATCGACCTGGAAGGCATTGAGAAACGCCTGGTGCCCTTTCCGGTCCCCGAAGGCAAGTACGGCCAGGTGCGCGGCATTAAGGGCAAGGTGCTGATGCTCTCGTTCGCGCCAGGCAGCGGGATTCAGGATGAGCGCGGGCACGAACCAGCCGGACAACTGGGCAGGTACGACCTCGATACGCTCAAGTATGAAACGGTGGCCGATGGCGTCAACAGCTTTGAGGTGACGCGCGATGGCAAAATGGCCATCTATCGCGCTCGCCACCGTCTGCGCGTCTTCAAGGCCGGCGAAAAACCCGGCAAAGGTGAGGCCGGCGACCGGCCCAACCGCGAAACTGGCTGGCTGGATCTGAACCGGGTCAAAGTCTCGGTGCTGCCGGGCGCGGAATGGAAGCAGATGTTCGCGGAGGCCTGGCGCTTGCAGCGTGATTATTTCTGGACCGAAGATATGGCGGGGGTGGATTGGCCAGCGGTCTACGCGCGCTACGCCCCGCTGGTAGAGCGCGTAGGCTCACGCGCTGAACTCTCAGACCTCTTCTGGGAGATGCAAGGCGAACTGGGCACCTCGCACGCCTACGAAATGGGCGGCGAGTACCGCAAGGGTCCGCACTACGGCCAGGGCTATCTGGGCGTGGACTGGCACTATGACGCCGAGCATGATCGCTATCGTTTCGCGCGCATCATCGAAGGCGATCCTGCCGAAAGCCGCGAAACCTCCGCCCTGAGTGCGCCGGGCCTGAACGTGCGCGCGGGCGATGCCGTACTGGCCGTCAATGGTCAACGCGTCGGGAAAACGCGCAGTCCGCAAGAACTGCTGGTCAACCAGGCCGGCTGCGAGGTCCAGCTCACCATCGAGGACGGGGAGAGCGGCGAAACACGCACCATTATCGTCAAAGCCCTCGGCAGCGAGCAGGGCGCCCGCTACCGCGCATGGGTTGAGAGCAACCGCCAGCAGGTGCGCGAGCTTTCCCAGGGCCGCGTCGGCTATATCCATATTCCCAATATGGTGCAGAGCGGCTTCGCCGAATTTCACCGCAGCTTCCTGGCCGAATACGACGCGCCCGCCCTGCTCATTGATGTGCGCTGGAACGGGGGCGGCAACGTCTCGGGTCTGCTGCTCAACAAGCTGGCGAGGCGTCGACTCGGCTATGATTTTCTGCGCTGGGACTCACCGCTGCCCTATCCCAACGCAGCGCCACGCGGCCCCATGGTAGCCCTGACCGATGAACATGCGGGTTCGGACGGCGATATCTTCTGCCACAGTTTCAAACTCATGGGCCTGGGACCGCTGATCGGCAAACGCACCTGGGGCGGCGTGATTGGCTACATGCGCGATCATCAACTCGTCGATGGAACCATGATTACCGAGCCGGAGTGCTCCTTCTGGTTCAAAGATGTCGGCTGGAGCGTCGAAAATTATGGCACCGATCCCGATATCGAGGTGGATATCGCGCCACAGGACTACGCGCGCGGCGTTGATCCTCAACTGGAGCGGGCCGTGGAAGAAGCGCTCAAGCAACTGGAACAGGGTGACTATCTGAAACCAGATCCAGGCACGCGTCCACATCTGAGCCGGGATCGCTAAAGCCCCCGTTACCAGACAGAACCATCTTTCCTGTTTCCCATGTATAGCCTGCTTTGTATCTTGATAGCCGCGCTTCTATCACAAAAATGGGCTATTGCTCTTGCCTGACAGACCAATTAGTGCTTATCTATACATGCACACGGCAACAGTAGTAGGCAAAATGAATGACAGGCGCAGGTGCCCCCGGTGAACCACTCAACGGGATCATGGCAGATGGCCCAAGGAGGCAAATTCATGCAACAATCTGACAAGGTAGGAGACTGGACAGACCTCGGAACGTCTGCCTCCAGGCTCCTATCACCGGAAACGACGCTTTCGTTTGTGGTACCGGTGATGAACGAAGAAGGGAATGTACGAACTCTCTGTGAGCGGCTGGCGGCAAAAATGCAGCAGCTCGGGATGCGCTACGAGATTATTTTCATCGATGACGGGAGCACCGACCATACCTTCGCTGAACTCCAGAAACTGCACCAGGAACATCCTGATGTAATTGAGATCATTCGCTTCCGCAAAAACTTTGGCAAGACGCCGGCGCTGGTGGCCGGCTTCAGCTATTGTCGCGGAGACGTGATCTTTACTATGGACGGGGACTTGCAGGATGATCCCGATGAAATCCCGCGCTTCCTGGAAAAGCTGGATGAAGGCTACGACCTGGTGACGGGCTGGAAATTCCCGCGCCTGGACCCCATCACCAAAACCTTTCCTTCACGCATCTTCAACGGCCTGGTAGGCCGGGTGACAGGGCTGCGATTGCACGATATCAACTGTGGTTTTAAAGCCTATCGCCGGGAAATCTTTGAAGACATTCATTTGAAGCTGTACGGGGATTTTCACCGTTTCATCCCCACCATCGCGCACTGGCGCGGTTTTCGCGTGGCCGAGATCAAAGTGCGCCATCACCCGCGCACATCGGGCGTCTCCAAATTCGGAGGCAAGCGTTTCGTCCAGGGCTTAATCGACCTGATGACGATTCAATTCCTGACCTCTTCTCTGCACACGCCGCTACGCCTCTTCAGTCGCCTGGGAGGCTGGACCTTCCTGCTTGGCGTCCTGGTCGACCTTTTTGTAGTTATACGCAGCTTTGTCCTGAAAGTACCGATCCACGATCAGCCATTACTCTTTGTGGGTATTATTCTCCTGATCTTTGGCTTTTTGTTCCTGCTGATCGGTCTGCTGGCAGAGATGATCCGCTACTACGCGTTTGAGCCAGGAGAAGAATTTAGCGTCAAACAGATCATCACACGGCGCACGTCCGAGGGCTCCAGTTCGCTGCCATCCGCGTCAGGCAGCGGTCCGCTCCAGCAGCCCGTGTTCACCCCGGAAGCCAGCCCGGCAGCGGCCCTGCCCGCCGAGCCACTGGTCGCAGACTGGGGCGAAATCATCCAACCCGGCTGGAGCAAACAGCCCACCGGCAAACAGCCCGCCGTATCCAAAAGCAACATCACCCCGCTGCAATAAACAGCGAAGAGCAGAATGGCCAGGGCTAAAAAATCGTTAGCCCTGGCCATTCTGCTCTTCACTACAGTAACCACAGTTTATGGCTAACTGATGGGTAATGTCAGGTTGACTTGCGCGCGGGCAGCAGGCCGTTGAGAAGCTGCTTCAGGTGTGGGTCTGGACGGCTATTCTCTTGACAGGCTTGACCAAAAACCATATAATACGAATAAATCCGAGTTACCAACTAAGAATTAGCCTGCACATGCCGGACCGGAGTCGCGGCCCGGAGACACGGGACCGCCCGCCGGTTTTTCTCGCGTGTGCGCAGAAAGAGACGTGCGCGGCAGAGGGTGAGGAAGCTACCAGCCTTGATGCTCGCTCTCCCCGATAGATAGAAGCAAGAAAATGGAGTATCGCTG
>DASZXF010000890.1:0-49670 GCA_035546055.1 Ktedonobacteraceae bacterium | reverse complement strand
AGGTACGCCAGAGGTACCGACGGTCTTTGCCCAGAGAACCTGGTCAAGATAGGTCTTGCTGGCAGGATTGGCATCAATCTGGGGATAGATCACCTGAGTCACATATTGCAGTTGATCGAGAATGACGAGCAAGGCTGCCTCAAGCGCGATCCGATCCTCTCGTACTACAGCCTCCTGGGCCTGCAACATGGCATTGAGAACAGGCGTGAGCTGCATAGCAAACTCGGTTGTCACCAGATAAAAGATGCGCTCGGCCTGGTTATCCCAGGCAGGCACCAGCAGTTCCATATTGTCGAGCCGGCGCGGCCCTGCGGGATCTCGCAGCTTCCAGTTATAGAAGAACAGGTCGATATAAGAGACATATGGAAGAGGTTTGCCTAAGCGGCGCGAAACCTCCTTCCATGGTTCTAAAATAGCCGCAGGAAGCGCGCCCGGAGGATCTGTTTCGACATACTGATACGCATGGGCAAACACGCCCAGCAGCGTGGAGGCGCGTAACAGATAGCGGTCGGGAAGCGCGTCAGGCGTGGCCTCCAGCCGGGGCATCTGCTCAAAGACCCGGCGTAGCGTCAGCGTTCTGTACAGCGCCGGCAGGTCCGCCACCATTTCATCCCAGATACTATGGGATGAAGGCAGAGCCAGCAAAGGCGGTTCCACTGGCAGGAAGCCGTAGGCGGTTGAGAGAAAGCCCTCATTTTCATGTCCCTGCGCTCTATTGTACGCCTCCGCAGCCTCCACTACTTTGCGCGCAGCTATCGTCTCCTCCGTCCGGGCAGGCGCAGCTTCTCTGTTGGTAGAAGCGGGGGTAAAAAGGATTGTCGCATCCGCGCCCTGATCAACATAGGACCAGGAAAATTGATACGGGCCTATATTAATCAGATCGCCACTTTTGAGCGCGACCCGTTGAATACGCTCACCATTGACCATAGTTCCATTCGCGCTGTTCAGATCGCGTAAAATAAGGTGGTAATCTTCCAGTTCCAGCCGCGCGTGTTGCCGCGAAATAGCTCTGTCCTGAATGACAATTGTGCTGAGCTCGGTACTCCGACCTATCGTAATCGGTAGATCGCAGATATACTCCACAAGAGAACCGGAACGTTGATTTTTACAGACTAATCGCACCTGTACCGCTGATGACATGCCTTTGCGCCTCCCGCGTCTCACGCATAATAGATCACAGCCCGGCAAACATCGGCGCGCGAAACCGTCCCCATCAGCTTGCCATCATCCACCACAGGCAGGCGCCGAATTTGTTTTTCTACCATGACAACAACAGCCTGAGCTATGTCATCTGTTGTCTTCACAGTGATGGCATTACGAATAATGTAAGGATCAATAGGGCGATTCGCGAGATCACGCCCTTTCTGGACCAGAAAGGAGAAAGCATCATTGAGGGTTCCACCTGCCCTCAGCACTTCATCGAAATCAGGCAGGATAGCGCGGACCAGATCCCCTTCGGAGAGCACCCCGATAAACACATTATCAAGGTCGATCACCATCAGGTCACTTATCTCAGAAAGACTGATAATCTCGGCTGCCCTGCGCATATCCGCCCCTGTGCGGATATAGGCAGGATGAATAGCCATAATATCCCGGATCAGCATAAGACCTCTCTCTGGCGAATAAATTACCTCGAAGACACCATGTAAAGACCTCCCAGGAAAGGAGTCATTTCCTGAATGAAACGATGGAGAAACGCATTTTTATGAGTTCAATATCGAAAAGAGTGTACCGGCACCAATAAGCGAAGAGACCCGGTGTCCCCACGCGCTCAGCCTCTACAATACGTGATGAAACCTGTTAGCGAACTGCGCAGAACAGAGTGAGCACCCCTGACAGGCGGACTCGACCACTCGACAAGTAATCCGCGAATGTCTATAATAGAACCAGGATTAGAAGACTGTTCAATGAGGAGCAGAAGAGGTTTTACTATGCGTATTCGTGTAATTGGCGTACCAATGGATTTAGGCGCTGACAGGCGCGGGGTTGACATCGGGGCGAGCGCAATCCGGTACGCGGGCCTGAACGATCAGCTGAGGCGTTTGGGTTATACCGTCAATGACGTGGGAAATATTGTCGTCCCGCAGCCCGAAAGTCAACCCACCGGCGCGCCTCACTTGAAATACCTGGAGCCGATTATCCGGGCTTCAGAGAATCTGGCGGACGTGGTGACGGAGGCGCTTCAGACTGGTGAGTTTCCGTTGATCCTGGGTGGCGACCACAGCATTGCGCTGGGTTCCATCACGGGAGTGGCGCGCGTTCACCATGATATCGGCGTGATCTGGGTTGATGCTCATGGAGATTTTAACACCAGCGAAACGACGCCATCCGGGAATATTCACGGCATGGTGCTGGCGGCGCTGGCCGGCCTTGGGCCTACCAGCCTGACCCATCTCGGCGGCTGGGCACCCAAGATCAATAAACAGACCATCGTCATTGTAGGCGCGCGGGATCTTGATCCACAGGAACAGGAGCTTTTGCGGCAGGAACATATCCACGTCTTTACGATGACCGATATTGATCAGCGCGGCATGGCCGAGACGATACGCGCAGCGGTGGAGATCGCCAGCCAGGCCAGTCATGGCTTTCACCTGAGCCTGGACATGGACTCGCTGGACCCCAGGGAGGCGCCCGGCGTCGGCACTCCTGTGCGCGGCGGCCTGACGTACCGCGAGGCCCACCTGGCGATGGAGGTGATCGCCGCCTCCGGGCGCATGGTTTCCATGGACGCGGTTGAAGTCAATCCTATTCTCGACCGGGAAAATGCGACTGCTCATCTGGCGGTTGAGTTGATTCTTTCGGCCCTGGGCAAGAAGATTCTCTAGTAGTTGGTCAAGGTTTAAACGAAAGGCCAGTCAAGCGGGAGTGCAGAGGGCAGCAGCCCTTTGCCGGGGAGCGGGGTGTCCCCCGCCTTTCCCCTCTTCCCGCGCCGCCTGCGGCGGCGCACTTTGCGGATGGAGTTTGACACTCCACTAGAAAGAAAATACATAAGGTAGTATAATCTTTTCACCTTCATAGTGTTGTTGAGAAGAGGATTTATGACACAGACAGATCATCGCACGAAGGAGCAGAGGTTGGCAGCGGAGGGGAAAAAACCACGCGTGCGCTTCGCTCCTAGCCCGACCGGTTTGATGCACATCGGCGGCTATCGCACAGCCCTGTTCGACTGGCTGTTTGCCCGCCACACCGGCGGCTCTTTTGTCCTGAGAATTGAAGATACCGATACGCTGCGCACGGAAAAAGGCGCGGTTGAGTTTTTGTTGGAAGGTCTGCAATGGCTGGGGCTGGATATCGATGAAGGTCCGCAGGTGGGCGGCCCCTATGGTCCCTATTATCAGACCAACCGCAGGGCGCTCTACATGCAATACGCCAACCAGTTGATCGAGTCCGGGCACGCCTACCGCTGCTATTGTACGCCTGAGCGCCTGGATGCTATGCGCAAGGAGCAGCAGGCACAAAAGCTGCCGCCGCGCTATGACCATCGCTGCCGCTATCTGACGCCGGAGCAGCGCGCGGCCAACGAGGCCGAGGGTCAGCGGTGGACGGTGCGCTTCGCCATGCCGCTGGAAGGCGAGACGGTGGTTCACGATGAATTGCGCGGCGATATGGTCTGGCAGAATACCAATATTGACGACGCGATTATTCTCAAGGCCAATGGTCTACCAACCTACCACCTGGCTCACGTGGTCGATGATCACCTGATGAATATCACCCACCTGATCCGCGCCGAGGAGTGGATCTCCAGCGCGCCCCTGCACGTCCAGATCTGGCGCGCCCTGGGCTGGGAGATGCCGCTGCTCTACCACGCCCCGGATGTCCTGGGAAAAGATAAGCGCAAGCTCAGCAAGCGCCACGGCGCTCCGAGCTGGAAAGAACTGCAACAGCAGGGCTTTCTGCCGGAAGCGGTGGTCAATTTCCTGGCGCTGATTGGCTGGTCCTATGATGACAAAACCGAGCTGTTTTCCCGCGAAGAACTGATCGAGGCCTTTTCGCTGGAACGTGTCAGCGTCTCCGGCGCGATCTATGACGCGGAGAAGCTGGCCTGGATGAATGGCGTCTACATTCGCAAGCTCTCCATTGAGGAGATGACGCGGCGTGCCCTGCCCTACATGGAACGGCCAGCGGCGGAGGGCGGTCTGCCGGATCAGATTCAGCGTCCGCTCGATCTCGCGTACACACAGCGCGTGCTGAGTCTTGAACAGGAGCGTCTGCGCACATTGGGCGAGGCCTCTCATGCCGTTTCGTTCTTCTACACCGAGGATTGGGAATACGAGACGCCCCTGATTCAGAAAGGTATGGACGCGGAAGGCACAAAAAATGCCCTGCTGCGGGCGCGCGATCTCCTGCAGAACAGCGCGGAATGGGAACAAAACGCGCTTGAAGGGCAGTTGCGCGCGCTCATGGAGGAACTGGGTTTGAAACCCGGACAATTCCTCGGCGCGCTACGCGTGGCTGTCAGCGGACGTAAGGCGACCCCGCCGCTGTTCTCGATGCTTGAGGTACTGGGTCGCGCTCGCACCCTGGCCCGCATCGAGCGCGCCCTCACCAGCCTGGCCTGAGCAGTACAATTGGAGAGACAGGGCGCACTGGCAGCCCCTCTGCTCTGTGCCCTGTCTCTTCTTTTCGTCCCTCTTTTTTGTCGAAGCAGCAAGCATCAAACAGACTTGCAAAAAAGAACAACCTGAGTCATAGTATAAATAAACAAATAATCTCTGACATATAAAAACAGATCCTTTGTAGCAGGAAGCAGGAAACGAAAAACGCTATGGCGCAACGAGATTACATTGTACGCATGTTTGAAGAGATGAGCCGGGTTATCGCCCAGATCGTCTATCACCGGGAAATGAAAGATTATCAGGCATCCCACGAGTTGATTGATGAGCAACTCAAGCAAACTGTGGGCATGGGCAGTGGCTTTCTCTTTTCCCTTTCCGATGAAACCCTGCTTTCAATGCTCACTACTCTTGGCTCCCTGAATGCGGAAAAATGCTGGCTTGTGGCTCTCCTGCTCAAGGCCGAGGGCGAGATCTACGCCGACGAACAGGATGAGAACATGAGCTATTATAGCTATCTCAAGGCCTGCAACCTCTTCCTGGAAGCGCTCTATGACCAGAATGAGCACCGCGACATCGAGCGGATCGCGGAAATCGAAGAGATCCTGCCTCACCTGGAAGAGTACGAACTGCCGCTGAGAACCAGGCAATTACTGTTCTGGTACTTTGAATATACCGGGCGCTACGGCAAAGCGGAGGATATGCTTTTTGATATACTGGAAACAGAACCCGATGAAGCCCTGGAAGGGATCGAAGGCATTGAGAGTATGGATGAGATACGCGCGAAAGGTGAGGCCTTCTATGCCCGCCTGTTGAGCAAAAATGACACAGCCTTAGAAAGCGGCAATTTTTCGCGCGCCGAGATCAAGGAAGGCCTGATGCGTCTCTCACACCTGTAGACAGAGACAGAGGTATCACTGTGTCAAATGGAAAATCCCCTCAGCTCGCTCGTTCAACTGTCGCCACGACCTGGCGCTGGCTCTGGCCTGATGTCCTGATGCGCATTTTGCCGCTGACTGCGGTGCCTTTTATCTATGTGCTTGTTCTGCATCTCCCGCTTTCGTTCCTGGGACTGACCTGGCAAAACTGGCCAACTCAACTGCTCCTGGGCCTGCTCATCGGCATCGGCATGGCGATCTTCGCGACTACCTACCGTATCCTGGTGGTTGGCCCCTGGTTTCGCCGCCCGACCCTCGGCGATCATTTCTTGCAGGGCTTTTTTTATCTGTTCATCAACGGGCCTGTTGAAGAGTTTTTCTTTCGCGGCTTTCTCCTGGCGGCTGTTGCCCAATGGACCGGCTGGATTGGCTGGGGCTGGCTGGTCAGCACAGCAGTTTACACTCTCTATCACCGCCTGGGCAAATGGAACTGGCGCAGCGTGGCCGGGGTAGGTCTGGCCGGCCTTGTCTTCAGCACGCTCTACATTCTCCCCGCTCAGCCCTGGTCGCTCCTGGCGGTCGTCATCGTGCATGGATTTACAACCTGGGGTTTTCTGAGCCTGGGGGATGAGGTCATGTACCAGCGCTGGAAAAAACGCCAATCTCAATAGAGCGGTAAAAAACAGAAAAAACGTCCAGTAAAGCGCGCCAGGCCGACATTGAAGCCCGGCGCCGTTTTTATGGACGAGCCAGAAAGAAGCGGGTTGTTTTTTGACGCCACCCTCTATTCAGCAGGCTTTTTGGCATTCCCCATAGCAAAGCCCAGCACCAGGCCCAGTACAAGCCCGATCAATCCGCCGATAAAAACATTGCCCAGGGCAACGCCCAGCGCGCTGCCAGCGCCAATGCCCACCGCGATCCCCGCCGCCAGGCTGCCCCCGAAGCGGCGCCCTTTGTTCTCTGTCACCAGTTCTTTCTCATCCATAGCAAGACCCCTTTATAACGTTTGTGTGCTTCACCAGAGAGATAGCTGCCTTTCTCTACCAAACCTCAGCATTATAGCACAAGAGCCATCCTCTCCATGATTACGTCCTATGCTATAATAGAGCACAAAGTACACTGCTGGCAAACGAAACATTGACAAGCCAAGGAGATACGCATGGCATTAGAGCATAAGCAAACGATGACGGTCGAAGACTATTTTCACCTGGAAGAAAACGACCCCTATACGCGCTATGAATACATTGACGGCCATGTGTACGCTATGGCTGGCGGCAGTGCCGACCATGATACCGTCAAAAGCACGTTGCAAAATCTTCTCTGGAATGCGCTACGCCAGAGCGGTTGCCGGGTTTACAGTTCGGATATGAAAGTCTACATCTCCGCAACCCGCTACTTTCATCCAGATGTGACAGTGACCTGTAACCCGGCAGACCGGGGAAAGATTCAGGCTATCCAATCCCCTCGTCTGGTTGTTGAAGTGCTTTCTCCCAGCACAGAACTGACCGACCGCACCTGGAAATTACAAAATTATCGCGCTCATCCCACCATTGAAGAATATGTGCTCGCCGATTCTCGCTCATGCAAAGTCGAAACCTACCACAAAAAAAATGGCCTGTGGATCTATGATGCCTTCGAGAATGACGATATGGTCAGGCTTCATAGCCTGAATCTGCATCTCAAGCTGGCGGACATTTATGCCGATGTAGAATTTACAGATCAATCTACAGATTTTCCACCCTCATTTCGCCAGTAGTCTGTCAAACCTCATCCGAAAAGTCATGAATCACCCCTGATTTTCTGAGGCGGCCCCAACCGCTTGTTGCACCCCGCCCCCCTTTTTTGAGATGGAGTGGGGAGGGAAACGCGCGGCGCTGGAAAAATTGGGATAACTGATAGGGATAAGTTGGCGGACTATTAGACATCAACCTCGACGCCGATGCCCTGCGCGCTGGCTCGCTCATAGACCTGCATGGCTGTAAAGAGATCCTGAATGCCGAGGCCGACTGATTTAAAGCAGGTGATCTCATCGGCTGATTGGCGACCCGGCTGTTCTCCGCTGACGAGCTGGCCCAGTTCAAGCCAGGTATCCGCGCCGGCAATCTGTCCTGCCGCGTGCGCCTGGAGGAGATCGCCGGCTTCGACCAGGGCGGCGGCGCGCTGATCGACCACGATACGCGCCCGCGCCAGCGTCTCCGCGTCAACTTCGCACATTTCAGGCGTATACGCACCTACGGCGTTGATATGCGTGCCGGGCGCTATATCCCGCGTGTGAAAAAGCGGCGCGGTGGAGGCGGTGGCGCAGGCGACCAGGGAAGCTCCCGCCAGTGCTTGATGAGCATCAACTGCGCGCACCAGGCGCGGGCAGTCTTTCCCCAGCGCCTCGTTCAACTCACTCACCAGTTGCGCATAGTGCTCGTCGCTGCGATTGACCACGCGAACCTCGCGCAGAGGACGAACGGTATGTACAGCCCGGACCTGCATGGGCGCCTGGGCACCGGCCCCGAAGAGGGCCAGCACGTCGGCGTCTGGCCGCGCCAGCAGTTCGGTAGCCAGTCCCGCGACCGCGCCGGTGCGCATGGCGGTCAGCCAGCGGCCTTCCATGATAGCCAGCGTGCGACCGCTCGCCGCGTCGAGCAAAAGCACAGTGGCGAAACTGCGCGGCAGACCGCGCTGATCGTTATCCGCTACCAGGGTGATGAGCTTCAGACCAAAGGCCGCCTGCCCTGGCGCATCCAGGCGCGACGGCATCAATAACGCCTGCCCCTGCGCTGAAAGCTCGACGACGCTGCGCTGCGGCATCCGTACCTGTCCGGCATGGAGCGCGCGAAACGCGCCGCGCATAGCCTCAATGGCCGCCCGCATGTCCAGGCAGCGCTGCAAGTCATGACGTGAAAGAATAAGAGCCATATAACTTTTTCTCCGGCAAAACTTTTCCCTACTATTACTCAACATCTGAGCCGACAGGATCAATTATCATATACTATGTCACAGCAACAACAAAATGGGAAACGGCATGGCGCGTGAAAACGGAAAAAGATCAAGCACACCCGCCAGTAGACATAAGGCACACTCCGCTGTCGTTGTATTGCATAAGAATGCGCCCGCTTGTATACTATAAAAACTGTAGTCCCGTGCAACGTGCCCGGCGTGTTGCAGTGAGGCTCTTACAGGTGCGTTTACATGTCCGCAAGGATCGGGCAACTGGAAATTCTCCGGTTACAGCATGAAAAGAGCAAAGCGATGGCAAGCACGACAGAAAAGGTCCAGCTTGCCTCGCCGCTGATACACCAGCACGAACTGACCAACGCTCTGGTCTCTTTCTCAATGACTGTATACTGTCCATGACAGGACGCATATGTGCTACTTTAATTCTCTGGAGGTCCCGTCCTTTGAAAATTCTTGTTACTGGCGGAGCAGGTTTTATTGGCTCCCATCTGTGCGCCCGTTTATTAGAAGAAGGGCATGATGTTCTCTGTGTAGACAATCTGATCACTGGCGCTGAAAGAAACATTGCTGCCCTGCGCTCTCATCCGCATTTTACGTATATCAAGCAAGATGTCACACAGCCCTTCGATTTTACCGCTGAGGCCATTTTCCACATGGCCAGCCCGGCCAGCCCGGTGGGATACATGGAAAACCCTATCCAGACTATTCTGGTCAATAGCCAGGGAACCTACCAGATGCTGATCCAGGCACAGAAGCAGAAGGCGCTTTTCCTGTATACCTCGACTTCTGAGGCCTACGGCGATCCGCTGGAGCATCCACAGCGCGAGGATTACTGGGGAAATGTCAACCCGATTGGCCCCAGAGCGTGTTACGATGAAAGCAAGCGTCTTGGCGAGACCCTGACCATGGAATATTATCGCCAGTTTCAGTTAAACGCACGTATTGTGCGTATTTTTAATACCTACGGACCGAATAGCCAGATGGAAGATGGGCGCATGATCCCCAATTTCATCACCCAGGCACTCAAGAATGGCCCGCTGACGATTTATGGCGATGGCAGCAAAACGCGCAGTATCTGCTATGTCAGCGATCTTGTCGAAGGCTTGATGCGCGCGATGTTTACGCCGCATACCGCTGGCGAGGTCTTTAATCTGGGCAATACGGCGGAGCATACTGTGCTGGAGTTTGCACAGACGATTATCAAGCTGTGCAACGCTTCGTCAAACCTGATTTTTGAGTCCAGCCGCATCGACGATCCCGAACGCCGCCGCCCGGATATTACAAAAGCGCGCACGATCCTGGGATGGGAGCCGCGCGTCTCTAAAGAGGAAGGTCTGATGCGCACGATTGAGTGGTTTCGCAGCCAGATTCCCGATTTGAGCACGATTACATCCTATTAGGAGAGCATGTTGCAGGCACGTTCCGAGTAAAGATTGAGGAAGGGGGCAGGTTACACATATGGGTATATTCAGAATTAGCGGGTTGCAACAAAACCACGCTGCGGCGTGGTTACGTTCAAAGTATCGCGCGGCGCGCTCTGCCAGCGCTACCACTACACTGGTAGGTGTAGCCGGCGTGGTGCTGGCGGTGGTTGTCCTGCTCGTTCCGCCATTGCCCTGGAATATCCGTATTCCGTTCTACCTGCTTCTGTTGATCTGGACGATTCTGCGGCCACGCCTGGCGCTCTATCTGATGGCTTTCGCCGTGCCCTGGGGTTCGTTTGACTATATCAGCGCGGGCGGGCTGCGCCTGAATTGCGCGGATCTGCTGGTGTGCTTTCTGGCACTCGGCTGGCTCCTGAGCTGGGGTCTACCAACCTATATGGGCGGAGGACGCGACCGGGAAAAGGGACGTGTGCCTGTCTACCTCTTGCTGGCCATTCTCCTGCTGTTAGGCGTGATGTTTCTGTCTATGACGGTCGCGATCAGCCGGAAAGACAGTCTGAAAGAGATTGCCAAATGGCTGGAGTTTTTCGTCCTGGCGATGGTGGGCGCGCAATATCTGCGCACACGCCGCCAGGTCTGGACGCTGGTCTGCTTTATCATCGCGGGCGCGATCTCGCAGGCTTTCTTTGGCTATGCCCAGGCGATCTTTAATCTGGGGCCGCAATCCTTTGTACGCGATGCCAACCTGCGCGTCTATGGCACGTTTGATCAGCCCAATCCTTATGCGGGCTATCTGAATATGGCGCTGGCCATGACTATCTCGGTTCTCCTTCTCGGACGCAACTGGTTGACACGAGTGCTGGCCGGGCTGGCAACCTGCCTGATCGGCGGGGCGTTTTATCTGACCCAATCTCGCGGCGGCCAGGTGGCCCTGGCTTCCGCGCTGCTGGTCATCGTGCTGGTAGGAATGCCGTATATCCGCGTCTGGCTGCGCATCCTCCTCGCGGTGATCTTCGCGCTGCTGCTGGGGATGGTCTCCGGCATTATTCCGCTTTACCTCTTCGATCAGGTCAATCATTTCCTGGGCCTGACCGGCATCTCTCTGCAAGACCCCACGCCCGCGACATACTCCACAGCCGAACGCCTGGCTCATTGGATCGCGGGCATTAATATGTATCTGACCCATCCCGTGCTGGGTGTGGGCATTGGCAATTATCCCGATGCCTATGCCAGTTACTACGTGACTATCTTTGTGAACTCGCTGGGCCAGGCCCATAATTACTATATCAATATCGCTGCCGAAACTGGCACGCTTGGCCTGGTCATTTACCTGTTTTTTGTCATCTCTCTGCTGGTCGCCGGCAGTCGCGCGGTACGCCAGGTGTGCGTGCGCCGCGCGGAGTCCAGAAAAGATCTGCCACGGCTCAGCAAGCGCATTCAGGCACCTTTGAGCCGACACGACAAGCTGATGCTGCTGGTGCGGCCAGCGCGTTTCCTCCAGCACTACCGCCGCCAGGAGCGCTTCGAGGTGGCAGGACGCCTGACCAATGATCGCGCGCTGGCTATTGGCCTGCTGGCCTCTCTGGTGACAATCTGCGTTCACAATCTGGTCGATGACCTCTATGATCATAGCCTGACCAATCTGATGGCACTGCTGCTGATCTCACTGATCGCCCTTGGCAAGGTGACTTCACGCGTCACCTTCACTCCATCCCATGGCGCCTCCGCTCCCGCCGACCGCGAGGAGCCGGCTCCTGTCCTGACCCCGACTCAGATGAGACGAAACGGCTAGCCAGCAGGTTTCTTATATCAGGAATATGCGCATGAAGCGGCATAAGTACATTCGAGGGATAGGAGGATACTCTTGCAGAAACAACCTGTTGATGGGATACCTTTCGACGAACGCCTGGCGACACCCGACCAGGAGCCGGCCCCCATAGCCAATGAGGCGGCGCTGGCCGCACATCCATCGGCACCGCCAGACCCCGACGCCAGCCCCGCTGCGGAGATTAGCAGTTCGCAGCTTTCGCTGCGCAAGCGTCTGCTGAACTGGCGCACCCTGGTGCCGCTGGTGATTGTGCTCGCTCTGCTGGTATATACCGCGCAAAAGCTGCAAATCAATCCCGGCCAGACCTGGAACGCGATGCGCAGCGCCAATGTCCTGTTCCTGCTGGCGGCCTTCCTCACGTACTATCTCTCTTTTCCTGTACGCACGCTGCGCTGGCGTCTGCTGCTCGAAAATGTAGGATATACCGGGAAGAGCGCCAACAAGCTACCCGGCTTCGGCAAATTACTGGAAATCGTCTACATTTCCTGGTTCGCCAATGCGATTGTACCCGCGAAGCTGGGCGATCTCTACCGGGCCTACTTGCTGCGCCAGGCAGCGGGCGTTTCGGCGACCCGCACGTTTGGTACGGTGCTGGCTGAACGCTTGCTGGATCTGAGCGTGCTCCTGCTGCTCTTTCTGGCCTCGATTATCATCAGCCTGCATGAAAATCTGCCGGCCTTCCTGAGAACCGGCCTGTACCTGACGCTGGCGATTGTTATCCTGGGCGTGGTGGGACTGTTCCTGTTGCGCGTCTTTCGCGCCTCCATCCGGCGCTTTGTGCCTCCGCGCTTCCAGGGCTACTATGATCATTTGCAGGAGGGGACGCTTGGCTCCTTCAAACGCATTCCCCTGCTGGGGGGGCTGACCGTCGCCGTCTGGCTGTGCGAGGCTGGCCGCTTCTTCTTTGTCGCGCTATCGCTCAATCTGATTCCCGGCAGTCTGCCCCACATCGGCGCGGCCTCGATGTTTATCGCGCTGGGCGAGGCGCTGCTGACCATTGTGCCTTTCACCAGCGGAGGTATCGGCCTGGTCGAAGGCGGCATGATCGGGATGCTGGCCCTCTTTACCGCCTCGCGCAACCTGGGCGCCGCCGCCGTGCTGCTGGATCGCACGATCAGTCTGTTCAGCATTCTACTCATTGGTCTGATCGTCTTCCTGGTCGCTGCTGGACGCCGCGCAGCTCTCCAGCGAACACACGGTAAAAAACCTTGACAGCCTCGGACACCTGCACTATAATTTGTCAACAGGTCCACGAGGTACATGCGAGATTAAACTGTGCGAAAACAACACAACGGATCACGACGGTGCTCTCAGACGGGACTCAAGGGGGGTGATTCCTGGTGACACAAGTCAAAATTGGCGAAAATGAGACGTTTGAGACAGCACTGCGGCGCTTCAGCCGCAAGATTCAACAAGAGGGCGTTCTCGCGGAGGCTCGCCGGCGCGAACACTATGAGAAGCCGAGCGTGAAACGCAAACGCAAAGAAGCCGCCAAACGGCGCAAAATGGCACGCAAGGGCTAAACCGGTCCCTTGTACGGCTCGCCTCTGCCCAGATCATGCATTGCATGGGTACGATGCGAGCCTTTTTTATGGTCAACAAAGCGGGGGCAATATGTTCGAGTCAGACGCAGATGCGGGCGAACCCGTCATCGAGGTCTCTATCAATACCGATAGCGCAGAAGACGACCAGGCAGCCGCCGAACTGCTGGCAACCGTCAACGTCGAGCAACTGGTCAGGCAGACGCTGCGCATCGTCCATGTGGAAGAGGCTGTGACCCTGACCCTGGTCATCAGCGGCGATAGCGAAATCCAGACCCTGAATCGGCAATACCGCCAGCAGGACAAGCCCACAGATGTGCTGTCGTTTCCCCTGCTGGATGAGCCGCTGGTCCGCGCGCCCGCCGAACTGCTGTGGCAGGAGCCAGAGGAGGAGCAGACCGCTGAGGAGGCGGCGAATGAACTGGCCGAGGGCAGTTCTGTTCCGCTCTTTGTCACGCCTGCTGAATTAAGCACTAACCTGGGGGACATTATGATCTCCTGGCCGACCACGCTGCGCCAGGCCAGGGAAGCAGGCCACGGCATCGCCGATGAATTGCTCTTTCTCCTCTGCCACGGTGTCCTGCATCTGGTAGGGTACGACGATCAGACCGAGGCTGGCTATCGCGAGATGGTGCGCCTGCAAAAGCAGATTCTCGGCGAAGTGCAGCAGAAAGGCTCGCTATGAGCAAGTCCTCGCTGCCGGGGGACTCTGAACGCGGCGAATTCGCAAAGTTTATTGCTGGCTTTGGCTACGCGTTTCAAGGCCTCTGGTACGCGCTGCGCACCCAGCGCAACGCGCGCGTTCATCTCGCGGTGGCTATTCTCGTCACCATCGGCGGCATTCTCCTGCATATCCCGGCGCCAGAGTTCGCCATCCTCTACCTAGCCATCGCCGGCGTCTTCGTGGCCGAAATGTTCAATACGGTCTGCGAAATCTGCGTGGACCTCGCCCAGCCGGAATATCATCCCCTGGCCAAAACCGCCAAAGATGTGGCTGCCGGAGCCGTTCTCCTCAGCGCCATGCTGGCCATCGTGGTCGGTCTCTTCGTACTCGGTCCCCCCCTCTGGACCCTGATCTTTCGCTGAGCGCGTGAAATAGAGCAGACATGAGTCCTCCCCACTGTTTCCGAGGCGGCCTCAGAAACAGTGGGGAGGACTCATGCATCATTTCCCTTGGGGAGGACTGATATCTTCCTATTTCACGCGCTCAACATACTTACCTGTACGTGTATCGATACGGATGCGGTCGCCGGGATTGACAAAGAGGGGCACATTGATTACTGCCCCGGTCTCCAGGGTCGCGGGTTTGGTGACGTTATTTGCTGTATCACCGCGCACACCTGGTTCAGCACTCTCTACAGCCAGTTCAAGGAAATTCGGCAGTTCGATGGCGATGATGGTATCCTCATGGACCAGCATCTCTACCACATCCTGCTCTTTGAGAAATTTCACTCCATCGCCCAGCAGTTCTTTCTGCACAGGCTGCTGATCAAAGGTTTCGGTATTCATAAAAACGAAGCTGTCGTCGCTATCGACATAGAGGAACTGCCAGTTCTGATGCTCTACCCGAACTGACTCGACCTCTTCTGAGGCGTTGAAGCGCTGCTCCAGAACTCGCCCGTTTTTCACGTTTTTCAAACGCACCTGATAAAACGCGCGCCAGTTACCAGGAGTGATATGATCTATCTTTTGAATAGAATAAAGCACATTTTTGTAACGGATCACCATGCCAGTATAAAAATCTGTGGGAGTTATCGTTGCCACGATAGAATGCCACCTTTCTCTTACTCTCATCTATTGGTTGCCTTGCCAGGACCAGTCTTTTCGACCCCCCATTATAGCGACTTTGGAGTTAGAGGGCAAATCCAAAGCAAAGGTTCTCCCACTGTCCCTTGAGGAGGTGGGTCTTGATAGTGAGACCAGGGAAGCAGATCTGCTCTATGCCATCAAATCGATGACCTTGCCGGTATATTCGCGAAAGCGGGCCAGGCGGCGCTTTTTGAGGTTCTCACGCAAAACCCAGTTGATGTCAGGATCGCTCCAGGTGGCCATTTCGCACATCAGGGCGAAGCCGTCATCGGGATTGGCCGCTGTTACCACACTCAGAGTATATCCCAGGGTCTGACGCAACGCGCGTGCCTCGGGACGCTTGCGCTCTGGCGCGGGCAGGGCATGAAGGTAGTCGATAGCGACACGTTGCATGATCAGAGCCGACGAGATAAACTGTGCGCTGCTCAACAGGGAAGGCTCGGAAATAGCGGCCAGGCAGGCGCGCAATTGCCAGCAATCGCCTTTATCGAGCAAATCCATCAAGAGCAGCAGGGTATCATCGGGAGCCGCGAACAACAATTTTTGCAAGGCCAGCACCGCCGCGTCGCGCACACGCCCGCTGCGATTGCGCGTATATTGCGCCAGGCGCTCAAAGGTATCTTCCCGCCATTCCGCCAGCGTGACCGAGCAGGCTCCGAAGCTCAGTACCCCGCACATGACCACAAACTCCCCTGGCGTATTGGTTGTCACATGCGACTCTTCACGTACCAGATGGTTCAACAGCGCACGCATCTCATCGGGAAAAGCAGGCGTAAGGAAAGCAAGGTGTTGACTGAGATCCTGAGCCAGTTCTATATTCGCACGCGTGCCAGGCAAGCGGCTCTGGTCACGCAAGTAGAATTCGAGAAAGCCGGGCTGTCCGGTCAAGGCTCGTTCTACCAGGGGCTGCAAGGTGTCTTCCATACACGTATAATCCATATCTTTTGCCAACTGCTGCGAATGCATTGACAAGCTTCTTCATCGAGGGACTTGTTCGCCTTCATCCTTCCCTATTTTACCATACTTAGCCCATTCCGTCTTTCTCTTCGCCCCCGAAAATGACGCTTCTTTTGATTTGCCGCGCAATTTCTCCGCGCGCACCTCGCCAGACCTGCTCCAACTCTTCACGCGCTGCCCCGAAACGCGCGAAATCACCGTACTCTGCTCAATATCCCCGGATAATCAAGGACCAGCCCGTCTGCATCTACTGGCAGATCTCTGGTAAAGCCGCTGCTCAGACCCTCGTAGCGATATGTTCCGCTCCCCGTACTATGGCGCTCCAGACAAGTATAGCGCTGCGGCACTGGCCTGATCTCCAGGGTAGGCACGACAATATATGCGACCGCCAACTCAGCCGACTGACCGGGAGTGAGTTCTAAGCGACGAATGGGCAGGGTATTGGTAAACGGAGTCGCGGTGAGATCCACGTCGAGGCACCCGGTCAACTCCGGGAGCGGCTGGTCAGTCGCAGCGAACCAGTGACCGGCACCATCAGTTCGTAAGCTCAATTCCTGGCCCTTCTCATCCAGCAGTCGGACCCTGCACATTCTGACTATCCAGGCGCTATCTGTCTGTACTTCATACCAGATACGAAACGGTTGTTCTCCGGCAACGCCAATCACAACCCCATCGGCGATATAACCATCTGCGCGCTGGCGCAGGCGTAGATGCTCAAGCCCGCTCCCATCAACAGGCGCCCACATGACGTTTCGTTCGTCCATAAAAAAAGCTCCCCTCGTCTCAGAAAACTGGCATTATCGCAGCCAAAAGCGCTGAAAAGGGGCTGCCAGCGAGTCAGCAGCACCCTCATCTCCTCGTTTGCTTCTTCTATGGTAAAGCAGAAAACGGGATCTGGCAAGCAATGAATGGAAGCTCTCTTTTTGCCAGATCCCGCTTTTTTACGCCAGCGCGGTTATCAACGCGGCTTCGCGGTCCGCCAGGCGCTCCAGCAGCGGCGGGAGAGCGGCGCGGTCGCTGGCGGCTGAGGCCAGTTGAAGCTGACCATAGAGCTGGCACTGTTCCCAGCGAATATCGGCGGCGCGTGGGAGTCGCGCGCGCAGGAAGAAGGCACTATCCAGGCAGCGCTGGGCCGAAACGCGCCAGCTAAAGTAGGGCAGCGAACCGATCCCAAGCTCAGGCTCGGCTTGCAGATCTGCCGCCAGGGTACGTATGGCCTGCGGGCCATAGAGGAGTTTTATCCCTCCAGGTAATACCTGTGCTTCACGAGTATAATTCGCACGAGCCCGCGCCAGCGTTTTTTCCCAGATCTCGTCCTCCGTGGGAGGCCGGCCCTGCGCGCCTATCTGCCACAAGCCATAGGGTTTGCCTGTGTAGATGTCGCGCTTCCAGGCGTCGAGGAAGTCGCTCAAGGGCAACGGCACAGAGACATAGCCGGCGGGATCATGCACCAGCACGTCATCCGAGCGCAGGGCCAGGACGACGATAGCGTGATCACTGCCATGCAGTTCGCGATGCTCAGGCATGTAGGTGAGATAGCCCATGTCGAGCATACCCGCCACAACCGGTCCGGCGGCGAGCTTTTCCGCCAGACTGGCCAGCGCGGCGGCGTCATCGGCTGCACCGGTATAAGTGTACTCGTAGTTCAGCGTGCGCAGCAAGTGCTCGCCCGCCAGGTGGTACTCGTAGCCGACCACAGCCAGCAAAGTATTTCCGTTGCGCACATAGGCAAAGCCAAACGGCTCCCCGCTGACGCATTCCAGCCAGGGCACTGGATATGGGTGCCCCTGATAGGCCAGAACCATCTGCAAAGACCTGATCAGACAATAGCTCATCCGCCCCTCATACGGGACCATTGGAACTGCCATACCGGTTCCTCCTGTTTTTTCTGTCAAAAGAAGTTATATAACCTTAGAAATGAGTTGCAGAGGATACTGAATTTCAGTGATATAGAGAGTGGGATCGTCGGTATGCAATGGATTGCGGTGATAGATTTCGCGACACGGCCCCATCAGGTGATAACTGCTGGTCGCAAGCCAGCGATCCAGCGCGGCATAGGCCCGGCTGATCGTCGTATATTCCCCGCGATGGATCACACACGCGACCAGATCTCCTCCCGCCAGCCTTTCGCAGTGGACCTCAGCCATGTCGGCAGGCAGAGCTGCCACTGGCAGGCCCACATAGAGATCCAACCCTTCCTCCAGCGCACTCTCATCATAGTAGAGATGCACCAGAGGACCGGCGGGCATAAGTCCCCGCTGCGTACAGTGGCGCACAACCAGTTGCGCGAAAGGACCAATCTCAGCGGTTGTCGCCACACAGCGGCGCAATCCGATGAGCGTTAGCGGCTCGGTGCGCTTCAAGGCCACATCATATGGCGGAACATGCTCCGTATCGGCCAGTTGTTTGACTCGCGCCAGCATACGCTGAAGGCGCGCCTGCTCCTCGACGACCAGTTGTTGCTGAGCCGCGATGCGCTGGCGCAAGAGGGTTTCAACTGTGCGCGCATCCGAAGTACGCAGCAAACGCGCGATTTCTTCCAGCGCAAAGCCGCAATCCTTGAGAGCCAGGATGCGCACAACATCGACCAGTTGCTCGATGTCATACAGCCGATAGCCGCTCTCAGCATCAATCTGCGCGGGCCGCAGTACGCCCAGGGCATCATAGTGCCTCAACGTCTTGATCGAAACCTGGCTCAGACGCGCAAACTCTCCAATCTTGAGCATCTTTCCCTTTCCTTTCCTGCTGAAGCAAGCATATACCCTCCCCCCTGGGGAGAGTCAAGAGAAAGAGGCCAGCTCGTCCAAAACTGCTGAGATATCCCGATAAGAGCGCTCCACCATTCCGGCATGATGCAGGCGATGCTGCTCCAGACGCGCGCCTGCCAGACACTGACCTTTATAGATCAGCTTTCTAAAGCGCTGGCCAGGACGCTCCTCCACCAGGCCATATCCCTCCCAAAAAGCATCCACTTCTGTACCTGCGTGAAGATCCAGCAAAAACATCGTCCACTCCGACCATGGATCTCCCCAGGAACTCCGATCACAATCGAGGATCGCGGTAATCCTGGGACCATTTTCGTCACATTTGACCAGAACATTGCCCGTCCACAGATCTCCATGAAGCAAACACGGCTGCGTCACTTCATCCAACAACGCCCGGTGATCTACAGTTATGTCAAGAATCTGGTGAATATCGGAGGCATCCAGTTCTGCCTCGGCAAGATCCTGAATGATCGTTTGCAGGTGATGCACGACCAGCAGACTCCAGCGGGAAAAAGATCCGCTGTCCAGAATACGGCCAAAACGCTCGCCCTTTACAGCATGGATACTACGGGTAATACTACCAAGCTGGCGCCAGAGTTGTCTTTGCTCGTGCGCACTCAGGCTATCCGCCACCGCGCTCCATGATTCTCCTTCCATGTATGCCTGGAAGAGATAATCGCGCTCAAGAAGCTGGTGAGTGAAATCAGCCATGAGAACGTGTGGCACCAGAGGAGCAATTGAGGCAAAAAAGGGCAGGCTAGCGTACTCGTTGCGCATCAGGTTTCGCTCGCTGCGCAACTGGCGGGCAACCTGGGGACCGACGCGCAAAATAACCGGCGGCATCTCATCAATATGCACCAGATATGTATTATTGTAGAGTCCTCCGTCCAACTCTTTCACCAGTACAACCGCGCGCTCCTCGCCAAACGCTCGCCGGCACATCGCCAGCAAGTGCTCAGCGGCAAGTGGTTGCTGCAAGGCATCGGGATCTCGTGTAATAGGAATATATTCGATAGCAAACTTTCCTTTTGTCTATCAAAAACAGCACACACGTTCCTCAAGTATACCTGATAAAAGCGGCATACACGTATCGGAAAAATAGTAACGGCCCCGTGGGCGTTCCACACAATACTCGCCGTGACCTGAAAAAGTATCAAGCCTGTAGTTGACGCCCTGTTTTCCCAAAATGTTTTCCTCTTGACACATAGTTTCCCAGGAAACTATAATAATAAGGTAGTTTCCTGGGAAACTATATTGGAGGAAGAGATATGAATGAGCGTTCGCCTTATCCGTTGTCGAATCTGGAGACGCATCTGGGCTACTGGCTGCGGCGCATTTCTAACCACGTTTCCGGTACCTTTGCCAGGGCGCTGCAAGATCGGCAGTTCACGGTTGCCGAGTGGGTTGCCTTGCGCCAGCTTTACGACCACTCGGATATCGCTTCGGCAGAATTAGCGACACGGCTGGGTATGACCAGGGGGGCCATCTCCAAGGTTCTCGATAAGCTCGAAGCCAAAGGCTTGATCGAACGCGTTACCAGGCCGGAGGACAAACGTAGCCAGAGATTGTCCCTGACTTTGCAAGGTCAGCGCATCCTGCCAGAACTGGCGGAACTCGCGGACCACAACGACCAGTATTTCTTTAGCTGCTTGAGTACGGCAGAACAGGAACAACTCGCGCGACTGATGCGCAAGATATCCCAGGCCCACCAATGGAACGATGTGCCGATAGACTGAGCTATGCATTGAAGGCAGAGCACTTATGAGAGGAGAACATGTATGAGCAAAGCGATAGAACATCTCCAGTCCGCCCAGCAGCGGGCAATGGCTGGCCGGCCCAAAGTAGGGGGCTTTCCCTATCTGGCTGAAACTTTGCGACAGGCGGGAGTCACGCGCAATTTCTGGTATTTGCCTTCCTGCCAGAGCCTCTATGTGACGGAGGATGGCCCGGTTATGATCCTGGGAGAACCACTGGCTTCCGGCTCAGTCGATGTGCCGCCGTTCAATCGGGATGCCCTGATTACCGCGCTGCGTATCGACCAGGCAGGAGAAAGCACTTTCGCCGAATTCCTGGCCGCCAGTTGGAAGGCCGGAGTAGTCCGCTACGAAGTGGATTTCGCAGCACGTACCGTCAGCTACTACGGTGCTGACGGCGAGCAATACGTGGAAGCCTATCCCCTCGCCAGGATATAGCCCCCTTTCTATACATGAGTCCTCCCCACTTTTTCTGAGGCGGCCCCAGGCGCTGGAAAAAGTGGGGAGGACTGATATAAGCGCCCTGGCAAAATCAGATCCCGTTGGCGAACCCTTCTTCTCGCATCCTCGGCGCCTGCGGCGCCTCTACCAACCAGGACGAGTCGCGCAGCGACGAGGAGCCAAAGAAAGGATTCGCCAACGGGATCTTCTGAGGCCGCAAGAAGCCTCATCAGGAGTGGTGCGCCAACCAGCGCATGATGTTTCAAAATCAGGGATGTTTAACATTGACGTAAACGGTAATCTTGTGATACCCTGCAAGGGGAGAGAAAATTGATATATTCATAAGCTTTGGAGATTTTTTGTTATGGTTGCCGATGATGGGATGGCGCAGATGACGGAGCAGGCTCTGACGTTTACGATTGAGCAGGTGGCCGCACAGACTGGCCTGACAAAACGCACGCTCCGCTATTATGAGGAGGTCGGTTTGCTTCCTCCCACCGGGCGGACTGAGGGCAATTATCGCCGCTATACGCGCGAGGATGTGACTCGCCTGGAGCGCATTAAAAATCTACGCAATCTGCTGGGCTTCTCGCTGGCCGATATCCGCGATATTCTGGAGGCTGAGGATGAGCGCCAGCAGATTCGCGAGGCTTATCGCCAGGAGACAGAGGCGAGCAGCAAAATTACGCAACTCGATCACGCTGACGAAACTATCCGACGCCAGCTTGAGCTTATTGAACAAAAAATTACTGGTCTGGAGCAGATGCGCGCGGCGTTACAGGCGAAGCTGGAACGCCACGCACAGACGCGTCAGACGTTGCAACAGCAAAAAGATATATAAACTTTTTTAGCGTTCTACATCTAGAATGGACTTCGCACATGGATCTTATCCCGGCCAAAGCTCAGGAGCAGGCGGCTCCTGAGATAGGCCTGGCGCAGGAGGCCCCTGCGCTCGTCGTATCTTCACAGCAGGCGAAAGGCCTGCTGCGTGCTTTTGTTGCCCTTCGTCACCGCAATTATCGCCTCTTCTGGTTCGGACAGATGATTTCGCTGGTGGGCACGTGGATGCAAGCAATCGGCCAGGAATGGCTGGTGCTCCAATTAACCCATAGCGCCTGGCAACTGGGGGTGGTCGGCGCCATTCAGTTTTTACCGGTTTTACTTTTCTCTATCTTCGGCGGCGTGTTTGCTGATCGCTGGCCTAAACGCAATGTGCTGCTCTGCACGCAGAGCGCGGCTATGGTCCAGGCGGTTACGCTCTGGATACTGGCGGCCAGCGGACATATCCAGATCTGGGAAATTTATGTGCTGGCTCTGCTGCTGGGCATCAACAATAGCCTGGATATGCCTACACGCCAGGCGTTTGTGGTGGAGATGGTGGGACGCGAAGATCTACCCAACGCCGTGGCTCTGAATTCCTCCATCTTTAATCTGGCCCGCATTGTCGGCCCCGGTATGGGCGGATTAATCATTGCGCTGACTGGCGTGAATACGCTCTTTCTCATCAATGCCACCAGCTTTATCGCGGTACTCAGCAGCCTGGCGCTGATTCGCAACAGTGAATTGCATGCCATGAGCAGAAATCCGGCCCTCCAGGGGACAGCGGTGAAGACCCGGCAAAGCCTGGCCGAGGGCATAGCCTATATCCGCCGCTCGCCCGCTGTAATGCTGATTATTCTGGTGGTGGGCACGGTTTCGCTTTTTGGCCTCAATTTTAATGTGAGTCTGCCGCTTTTCGCGACTGAAGTGCTGAAGGTGGGCGCGATTGGCTACGGCTTCCTTTCGTCAGCTATCGGGGTGGGCGCGCTGCTGTCGGCGCTGTGGATCGCCTGGGGCAATCGCCAGCCGACGATTCGCGGCCTCTTAATCAGCACATTGGCCTTTAGCATTTTCCTGACGTTTTTCTCGCTGTCGCAGATCTATCCCCTGTCGTTAGCGCTGATTTTGCTGATCGGCTTTTCACAGATTGCTTTCGCGGCTCTGGCCAATACGGCCATTCAGAGCATTACGCCGGACCACCTGCGCGGACGTGTGATGAGTGTGTATATGGCCTTCTTCGCGGGCAGTACGCCCATTGGCAATCTGCTGATCGGCGGCCTTGCGCTGCTCGGCGGCCCTTCCATTGCCCAGTTGATTTGTGCTATCCTGGCTCTGATATCAGCGCTGGCCGGGTGGATCTGGCGCAAACCAGCGGAGAAAGATTTTGCAAAAACAAGCCTTTTCTAAGTCAGCATGGCAGATTATCCCGCTCACACACGCCGATCAGGCGGTGCATATTGAGCGCAGTGAGCAGTTGTTACGCGAGGCAGCACCGGGTACTCCCCCGGTGCTGTACTGGTCTCAGGCCAGTTCTGCCGGACTGGTGCTGGGCTTTTCGCAGAAAGCAAGTATTCTCAATCCCCAGGCGCTGACCAGGGAGACGCTTCCGCTCTATCACCGCCGCGCCGGGGGAACGGCGGTACTGGTTGGCCCCGATCTGCTGGCCCTGGATGCGATCCTGCCGGCTGACCATCCCCTGCTGCTGGCGGACATTGTGGAGTCGTATCGCTGGTTCGGCGAGACCTGGGTGCGCGCGCTGCATCTGCTTGGCGTGGAAACACGCGTAATAGTGCCGGAGGAGGCGCGCGCACAACGTCTGCTGGCCAGGCAGGAGGAGACGCGTGAGCAGGAGGCTATTCTGCGCCGGGCCTGCTACGCGTCAAATTCTTCCTACGAGGTGGTGGTGGGTCAGCGCAAACTGGTCGGCCTGGATATGATTCGCCGGCGCAACGGCAGCCTGCTCCAGGCGGGTCTGCTGCTCAAATGGCAGACCGAACCTCTGGCCGCATTGCTCGGTCACAGCGCGGAAGAACAGGCTTTGCTGCGCCAGGAACTCCCACGGCGCGCGATAGGCCTGGATGAGCTTGCCCCGCATCTGACCATTGCGCAGATCATGCAGGCCTTTGAAATGACCCTCCTGTATCCAGATGGGCAAACGGTCGCGACCAGTTGCTAAACTGCAAGCTTTACCAGCCGAAACAGTCGTATATTTGAACTTTGGTTCTGCTTTCAGATATAATGAGGCAGGGTTAAAAAGACTGGTAATGTTTATGAAAGAAAGTGTGTAAAAATGGCAGATAGAAATGCTCCGGGAGCGCTCCAGGTGGTGACTGAGCCGGATTTCGAGGCGCTGGTCGTTGGCGCTCATCCCGATGATAATGATTTTGGCGCGGCTGGCATCAGCGCGCTCTGGGCCAGCCAGGGCAAGAAAATCGCCTGGGTGGTGATGACCGATGGCGCGGAAGGCAGCGAGGTACCTGCGCTGAATGATCAGGAGTTGATGCTGACCCGCGAACAGGAGCAGCGCGCGGCCTGCGAGGTGCTGGGCGTGCAGGCCGTGGAGTTTCTGCGCTTCCCCGATGGCCATCTGCGCAATTCTGAGGAGACGCGCAAGGCAGTTGTGCGGCTGATTCGCAAGTATCGGCCCCGCGTGGTTATCACACATGACCCGACTCAACATCTCTTCGCGCCTGACCCCAATGAGAAGCCTGACGAGACGGCATATATCAATCATCCCGACCACCGGGCCACTGGCAATATCGTGCTCGACGCTATCTTTCCGGCGGCAGGCAATCCCCGCTCCTACCGCGAACTGCTGGCCGAGGGTCTGCCTCCCTACCGCGTCCACGAGATCTATTTCTACGGGTCCGGGCAGGATAATACCTACATTGACATCAGCAGCGTGATTGAGAAAAAAGGGCAGGGACTGCGCTGCCACGTCTCGCAGTTCGGACCAGAGGAAGATATGCTCAAAGAGATCAAAGAATGGAGCGAGAGAACGGCTCAGGAAGCCAGGGAGAAGTACAATCTCGACATGGCATACGCCGAGAGTTTCCGCCGCGTCAAACTCTACATCCCCAAGGACGAAGCTGCCGCGAAAAGCGCCGAGTAGAGACCCATAGAGAGGCAATATATTGGAGCAGATGGATTGACAGCGCTGTCAATCCATCTGCTCCAATATATTGCCTCTCTATGGGTCTCTACTCGGCGCTTTTCGCGGCAGCTTCGTCCTTGGGGATGTAGAGTTTGACGCGGCGGAAACTCTCGGCGTATGCCATGTCGAGATTGTACTTCTCCCTGGCTTCCTGAGCCGTTCTCTCGCTCCATTCTTTGATCTCTTTGAGCATATCTTCCTCTGGTCCGAACTGCGAGACGTGGCAGCGCAGTCCCTGCCCTTTTTTCTCAATCACGCTGCTGATGTCAATGTAGGTATTATCCTGCCCGGACCCGTAGAAATAGATCTCGTGGACGCGGTAGGGAGGCAGACCCTCGGCCAGCAGTTCGCGGTAGGAGCGGGGATTGCCTGCCGCCGGAAAGATAGCGTCGAGCACGATATTGCCAGTGGCCCGGTGGTCGGGATGATTGATATATGCCGTCTCGTCAGGCTTCTCATTGGGGTCAGGCGCGAAGAGATGTTGAGTCGGGTCATGTGTGATAACCACGCGGGGCCGATACTTGCGAATCAGCCGCACAACTGCCTTGCGCGTCTCCTCAGAATTGCGCAGATGGCCATCGGGGAAGCGCAGAAACTCCACGGCCTGCACGCCCAGCACCTCGCAGGCCGCGCGCTGCTCCTGTTCGCGGGTCAGCATCAACTCCTGATCATTCAGCGCAGGTACCTCGCTGCCTTCCGCGCCATCGGTCATCACCACCCAGGCGATTTTCTTGCCCTGGCTGGCCCAGAGCGCGCTGATGCCAGCCGCGCCAAAATCATTATCATCGGGATGAGCGCCAACGACCAGCGCCTCGAAATCCGGCTCAGTCACCACCTGGAGCGCTCCCGGAGCATTTCTATCTGCCATTTTTACACACTTTCTTTCATAAACATTACCAGTCTTTTTAACCCTGCCTCATTATATCTGAAAGCAGAACCAAAGTTCAAATATACGACTGTTTCGGCTGGTAAAGCTTGCAGTTTAGCAACTGGTCGCGACCGTTTGCCCATCTGGATACAGGAGGGTCATTTCAAAGGCCTGCATGATCTGCGCAATGGTCAGATGCGGGGCAAGCTCATCCAGGCCTATCGCGCGCCGTGGGAGTTCCTGGCGCAGCAAAGCCTGTTCTTCCGCGCTGTGACCGAGCAATGCGGCCAGAGGTTCGGTCTGCCATTTGAGCAGCAGACCCGCCTGGAGCAGGCTGCCGTTGCGCCGGCGAATCATATCCAGGCCGACCAGTTTGCGCTGACCCACCACCACCTCGTAGGAAGAATTTGACGCGTAGCAGGCCCGGCGCAGAATAGCCTCCTGCTCACGCGTCTCCTCCTGCCTGGCCAGCAGACGTTGTGCGCGCGCCTCCTCCGGCACTATTACGCGTGTTTCCACGCCAAGCAGATGCAGCGCGCGCACCCAGGTCTCGCCGAACCAGCGATACGACTCCACAATGTCCGCCAGCAGCAGGGGATGGTCAGCCGGCAGGATCGCATCCAGGGCCAGCAGATCGGGGCCAACCAGTACCGCCGTTCCCCCGGCGCGGCGGTGATAGAGCGGAAGCGTCTCCCTGGTCAGCGCCTGGGGATTGAGAATACTTGCTTTCTGCGAAAAGCCCAGCACCAGTCCGGCAGAACTGGCCTGAGACCAGTACAGCACCGGGGGAGTACCCGGTGCTGCCTCGCGTAACAACTGCTCACTGCGCTCAATATGCACCGCCTGATCGGCGTGTGTGAGCGGGATAATCTGCCATGCTGACTTAGAAAAGGCTTGTTTTTGCAAAATCTTTCTCCGCTGGTTTGCGCCAGATCCACCCGGCCAGCGCTGATATCAGAGCCAGGATAGCACAAATCAACTGGGCAATGGAAGGGCCGCCGAGCAGCGCAAGGCCGCCGATCAGCAGATTGCCAATGGGCGTACTGCCCGCGAAGAAGGCCATATACACACTCATCACACGTCCGCGCAGGTGGTCCGGCGTAATGCTCTGAATGGCCGTATTGGCCAGAGCCGCGAAAGCAATCTGTGAAAAGCCGATCAGCAAAATCAGCGCTAACGACAGGGGATAGATCTGCGACAGCGAGAAAAACGTCAGGAAAATGCTAAAGGCCAATGTGCTGATTAAGAGGCCGCGAATCGTCGGCTGGCGATTGCCCCAGGCGATCCACAGCGCCGACAGCAGCGCGCCCACCCCGATAGCTGACGAAAGGAAGCCGTAGCCAATCGCGCCCACCTTCAGCACTTCAGTCGCGAAAAGCGGCAGACTCACATTAAAATTGAGGCCAAAAAGCGAAACCGTGCCCACCACCAGAATAATCAGCATTACAGCGGGCGAGCGGCGGATATAGGCTATGCCCTCGGCCAGGCTTTGCCGGGTCTTCACCGCTGTCCCCTGGAGGGCCGGATTTCTGCTCATGGCATGCAATTCACTGTTGCGAATCAGCGCCAGGCTGCTGAGTACCGCGATAAAGCTGGTGGCATTGATGAGAAAGAGCGTATTCACGCCAGTCAGCGCAATGATTAATCCGCCCATACCGGGGCCGACAATGCGGGCCAGATTAAAGATGGAGGAATTCAGAGCCACGGCGTTGGGTAGATCTTCGCGTCCCACCATCTCCACCACAAACGCCTGGCGTGTAGGCATATCCAGGCTATTGTTGATGCCCAGCAGCAGAGCCAGCACATAAATTTCCCAGATCTGGATATGTCCGCTGGCCGCCAGTATCCAGAGCGTAACCGCCTGGACCATAGCCGCGCTCTGCGTGCAGAGCAGCACATTGCGTTTAGGCCAGCGATCAGCAAACACGCCGCCGAAGATAGAGAAAAGTAAAACCGGTAAAAACTGAATGGCGCCGACCACCCCCAGTTGCCAGGCGCTATGGGTTAATTGGAGCACCAGCCATTCCTGGCCGATTGCTTGCATCCACGTGCCCACCAGCGAAATCATCTGTCCGAACCAGAAGAGGCGATAATTGCGGTGACGAAGGGCAACAAAAGCACGCAGCAGGCCTTTCGCCTGCTGTGAAGATACGACGAGCGCAGGGGCCTCCTGCGCCAGGCCTATCTCAGGAGCCGCCTGCTCCTGAGCTTTGGCCGGGATAAGATCCATGTGCGAAGTCCATTCTAGATGTAGAACGCTAAAAAAGTTTATATATCTTTTTGCTGTTGCAACGTCTGACGCGTCTGTGCGTGGCGTTCCAGCTTCGCCTGTAACGCCGCGCGCATCTGCTCCAGACCAGTAATTTTTTGTTCAATAAGCTCAAGCTGGCGTCGGATAGTTTCGTCAGCGTGATCGAGTTGCGTAATTTTGCTGCTCGCCTCTGTCTCCTGGCGATAAGCCTCGCGAATCTGCTGGCGCTCATCCTCAGCCTCCAGAATATCGCGGATATCGGCCAGCGAGAAGCCCAGCAGATTGCGTAGATTTTTAATGCGCTCCAGGCGAGTCACATCCTCGCGCGTATAGCGGCGATAATTGCCCTCAGTCCGCCCGGTGGGAGGAAGCAAACCGACCTCCTCATAATAGCGGAGCGTGCGTTTTGTCAGGCCAGTCTGTGCGGCCACCTGCTCAATCGTAAACGTCAGAGCCTGCTCCGTCATCTGCGCCATCCCATCATCGGCAACCATAACAAAAAATCTCCAAAGCTTATGAATATATCAATTTTCTCTCCCCTTGCAGGGTATCACAAGATTACCGTTTACGTCAATGTTAAACATCCCTGATTTTGAAACATCATGCGCTGGTTGGCGCACCACTCCTGATGAGGCTTCTTGCGGCCTCAGAAGATCCCGTTGGCGAATCCTTTCTTTGGCTCCTCGTCGCTGCGCGACTCGTCCTGGTTGGTAGAGGCGCCGCAGGCGCCGAGGATGCGAGAAGAAGGGTTCGCCAACGGGATCTGATTTTGCCAGGGCGCTTATATCAGTCCTCCCCACTTTTTCCAGCGCCTGGGGCCGCCTCAGAAAAAGTGGGGAGGACTCATGTATAGAAAGGGGGCTATATCCTGGCGAGGGGATAGGCTTCCACGTATTGCTCGCCGTCAGCACCGTAGTAGCTGACGGTACGTGCTGCGAAATCCACTTCGTAGCGGACTACTCCGGCCTTCCAACTGGCGGCCAGGAATTCGGCGAAAGTGCTTTCTCCTGCCTGGTCGATACGCAGCGCGGTAATCAGGGCATCCCGATTGAACGGCGGCACATCGACTGAGCCGGAAGCCAGTGGTTCTCCCAGGATCATAACCGGGCCATCCTCCGTCACATAGAGGCTCTGGCAGGAAGGCAAATACCAGAAATTGCGCGTGACTCCCGCCTGTCGCAAAGTTTCAGCCAGATAGGGAAAGCCCCCTACTTTGGGCCGGCCAGCCATTGCCCGCTGCTGGGCGGACTGGAGATGTTCTATCGCTTTGCTCATACATGTTCTCCTCTCATAAGTGCTCTGCCTTCAATGCATAGCTCAGTCTATCGGCACATCGTTCCATTGGTGGGCCTGGGATATCTTGCGCATCAGTCGCGCGAGTTGTTCCTGTTCTGCCGTACTCAAGCAGCTAAAGAAATACTGGTCGTTGTGGTCCGCGAGTTCCGCCAGTTCTGGCAGGATGCGCTGACCTTGCAAAGTCAGGGACAATCTCTGGCTACGTTTGTCCTCCGGCCTGGTAACGCGTTCGATCAAGCCTTTGGCTTCGAGCTTATCGAGAACCTTGGAGATGGCCCCCCTGGTCATACCCAGCCGTGTCGCTAATTCTGCCGAAGCGATATCCGAGTGGTCGTAAAGCTGGCGCAAGGCAACCCACTCGGCAACCGTGAACTGCCGATCTTGCAGCGCCCTGGCAAAGGTACCGGAAACGTGGTTAGAAATGCGCCGCAGCCAGTAGCCCAGATGCGTCTCCAGATTCGACAACGGATAAGGCGAACGCTCATTCATATCTCTTCCTCCAATATAGTTTCCCAGGAAACTACCTTATTATTATAGTTTCCTGGGAAACTATGTGTCAAGAGGAAAACATTTTGGGAAAACAGGGCGTCAACTACAGGCTTGATACTTTTTCAGGTCACGGCGAGTATTGTGTGGAACGCCCACGGGGCCGTTACTATTTTTCCGATACGTGTATGCCGCTTTTATCAGGTATACTTGAGGAACGTGTGTGCTGTTTTTGATAGACAAAAGGAAAGTTTGCTATCGAATATATTCCTATTACACGAGATCCCGATGCCTTGCAGCAACCACTTGCCGCTGAGCACTTGCTGGCGATGTGCCGGCGAGCGTTTGGCGAGGAGCGCGCGGTTGTACTGGTGAAAGAGTTGGACGGAGGACTCTACAATAATACATATCTGGTGCATATTGATGAGATGCCGCCGGTTATTTTGCGCGTCGGTCCCCAGGTTGCCCGCCAGTTGCGCAGCGAGCGAAACCTGATGCGCAACGAGTACGCTAGCCTGCCCTTTTTTGCCTCAATTGCTCCTCTGGTGCCACACGTTCTCATGGCTGATTTCACTCACCAGCTTCTTGAGCGCGATTATCTCTTCCAGGCATACATGGAAGGAGAATCATGGAGCGCGGTGGCGGATAGCCTGAGTGCGCACGAGCAAAGACAACTCTGGCGCCAGCTTGGTAGTATTACCCGTAGTATCCATGCTGTAAAGGGCGAGCGTTTTGGCCGTATTCTGGACAGCGGATCTTTTTCCCGCTGGAGTCTGCTGGTCGTGCATCACCTGCAAACGATCATTCAGGATCTTGCCGAGGCAGAACTGGATGCCTCCGATATTCACCAGATTCTTGACATAACTGTAGATCACCGGGCGTTGTTGGATGAAGTGACGCAGCCGTGTTTGCTTCATGGAGATCTGTGGACGGGCAATGTTCTGGTCAAATGTGACGAAAATGGTCCCAGGATTACCGCGATCCTCGATTGTGATCGGAGTTCCTGGGGAGATCCATGGTCGGAGTGGACGATGTTTTTGCTGGATCTTCACGCAGGTACAGAAGTGGATGCTTTTTGGGAGGGATATGGCCTGGTGGAGGAGCGTCCTGGCCAGCGCTTTAGAAAGCTGATCTATAAAGGTCAGTGTCTGGCAGGCGCGCGTCTGGAGCAGCATCGCCTGCATCATGCCGGAATGGTGGAGCGCTCTTATCGGGATATCTCAGCAGTTTTGGACGAGCTGGCCTCTTTCTCTTGACTCTCCCCAGGGGGGAGGGTATATGCTTGCTTCAGCAGGAAAGGAAAGGGAAAGATGCTCAAGATTGGAGAGTTTGCGCGTCTGAGCCAGGTTTCGATCAAGACGTTGAGGCACTATGATGCCCTGGGCGTACTGCGGCCCGCGCAGATTGATGCTGAGAGCGGCTATCGGCTGTATGACATCGAGCAACTGGTCGATGTTGTGCGCATCCTGGCTCTCAAGGATTGCGGCTTTGCGCTGGAAGAAATCGCGCGTTTGCTGCGTACTTCGGATGCGCGCACAGTTGAAACCCTCTTGCGCCAGCGCATCGCGGCTCAGCAACAACTGGTCGTCGAGGAGCAGGCGCGCCTTCAGCGTATGCTGGCGCGAGTCAAACAACTGGCCGATACGGAGCATGTTCCGCCATATGATGTGGCCTTGAAGCGCACCGAGCCGCTAACGCTCATCGGATTGCGCCGCTGTGTGGCGACAACCGCTGAGATTGGTCCTTTCGCGCAACTGGTTGTGCGCCACTGTACGCAGCGGGGACTTATGCCCGCCGGTCCTCTGGTGCATCTCTACTATGATGAGAGTGCGCTGGAGGAAGGGTTGGATCTCTATGTGGGCCTGCCAGTGGCAGCTCTGCCTGCCGACATGGCTGAGGTCCACTGCGAAAGGCTGGCGGGAGGAGATCTGGTCGCGTGTGTGATCCATCGCGGGGAATATACGACGATCAGCCGGGCCTATGCCGCGCTGGATCGCTGGCTTGCGACCAGCAGTTATCACCTGATGGGGCCGTGTCGCGAAATCTATCACCGCAATCCATTGCATACCGACGATCCCACTCTCTATATCACTGAAATTCAGTATCCTCTGCAACTCATTTCTAAGGTTATATAACTTCTTTTGACAGAAAAAACAGGAGGAACCGGTATGGCAGTTCCAATGGTCCCGTATGAGGGGCGGATGAGCTATTGTCTGATCAGGTCTTTGCAGATGGTTCTGGCCTATCAGGGGCACCCATATCCAGTGCCCTGGCTGGAATGCGTCAGCGGGGAGCCGTTTGGCTTTGCCTATGTGCGCAACGGAAATACTTTGCTGGCTGTGGTCGGCTACGAGTACCACCTGGCGGGCGAGCACTTGCTGCGCACGCTGAACTACGAGTACACTTATACCGGTGCAGCCGATGACGCCGCCGCGCTGGCCAGTCTGGCGGAAAAGCTCGCCGCCGGACCGGTTGTGGCGGGTATGCTCGACATGGGCTATCTCACCTACATGCCTGAGCATCGCGAACTGCATGGCAGTGATCACGCTATCGTCGTCCTGGCCCTGCGCTCGGATGACGTGCTGGTGCATGATCCCGCCGGCTATGTCTCTGTGCCGTTGCCCTTGAGCGACTTCCTCGACGCCTGGAAGCGCGACATCTACACAGGCAAACCCTATGGCTTGTGGCAGATAGGCGCGCAGGGCCGGCCTCCCACGGAGGACGAGATCTGGGAAAAAACGCTGGCGCGGGCTCGTGCGAATTATACTCGTGAAGCACAGGTATTACCTGGAGGGATAAAACTCCTCTATGGCCCGCAGGCCATACGTACCCTGGCGGCAGATCTGCAAGCCGAGCCTGAGCTTGGGATCGGTTCGCTGCCCTACTTTAGCTGGCGCGTTTCGGCCCAGCGCTGCCTGGATAGTGCCTTCTTCCTGCGCGCGCGACTCCCACGCGCCGCCGATATTCGCTGGGAACAGTGCCAGCTCTATGGTCAGCTTCAACTGGCCTCAGCCGCCAGCGACCGCGCCGCTCTCCCGCCGCTGCTGGAGCGCCTGGCGGACCGCGAAGCCGCGTTGATAACCGCGCTGGCGTAAAAAAGCGGGATCTGGCAAAAAGAGAGCTTCCATTCATTGCTTGCCAGATCCCGTTTTCTGCTTTACCATAGAAGAAGCAAACGAGGAGATGAGGGTGCTGCTGACTCGCTGGCAGCCCCTTTTCAGCGCTTTTGGCTGCGATAATGCCAGTTTTCTGAGACGAGGGGAGCTTTTTTTATGGACGAACGAAACGTCATGTGGGCGCCTGTTGATGGGAGCGGGCTTGAGCATCTACGCCTGCGCCAGCGCGCAGATGGTTATATCGCCGATGGGGTTGTGATTGGCGTTGCCGGAGAACAACCGTTTCGTATCTGGTATGAAGTACAGACAGATAGCGCCTGGATAGTCAGAATGTGCAGGGTCCGACTGCTGGATGAGAAGGGCCAGGAATTGAGCTTACGAACTGATGGTGCCGGTCACTGGTTCGCTGCGACTGACCAGCCGCTCCCGGAGTTGACCGGGTGCCTCGACGTGGATCTCACCGCGACTCCGTTTACCAATACCCTGCCCATTCGTCGCTTAGAACTCACTCCCGGTCAGTCGGCTGAGTTGGCGGTCGCATATATTGTCGTGCCTACCCTGGAGATCAGGCCAGTGCCGCAGCGCTATACTTGTCTGGAGCGCCATAGTACGGGGAGCGGAACATATCGCTACGAGGGTCTGAGCAGCGGCTTTACCAGAGATCTGCCAGTAGATGCAGACGGGCTGGTCCTTGATTATCCGGGGATATTGAGCAGAGTACGGTGATTTCGCGCGTTTCGGGGCAGCGCGTGAAGAGTTGGAGCAGGTCTGGCGAGGTGCGCGCGGAGAAATTGCGCGGCAAATCAAAAGAAGCGTCATTTTCGGGGGCGAAGAGAAAGACGGAATGGGCTAAGTATGGTAAAATAGGGAAGGATGAAGGCGAACAAGTCCCTCGATGAAGAAGCTTGTCAATGCATTCGCAGCAGTTGGCAAAAGATATGGATTATACGTGTATGGAAGACACCTTGCAGCCCCTGGTAGAACGAGCCTTGACCGGACAGCCCGGCTTTCTCGAATTCTACTTGCGTGACCAGAGCCGCTTGCCTGGCACGCGTGCGAATATAGAACTGGCTCAGGATCTCAGTCAACACCTTGCTTTCCTTACGCCTGCTTTTCCCGATGAGATGCGTGCGCTGTTGAACCATCTGGTACGTGAAGAGTCGCATGTGACAACCAATACGCCAGGGGAGTTTGTGGTCATGTGCGGGGTACTGAGCTTCGGAGCCTGCTCGGTCACGCTGGCGGAATGGCGGGAAGATACCTTTGAGCGCCTGGCGCAATATACGCGCAATCGCAGCGGGCGTGTGCGCGACGCGGCGGTGCTGGCCTTGCAAAAATTGTTGTTCGCGGCTCCCGATGATACCCTGCTGCTCTTGATGGATTTGCTCGATAAAGGCGATTGCTGGCAATTGCGCGCCTGCCTGGCCGCTATTTCCGAGCCTTCCCTGTTGAGCAGCGCACAGTTTATCTCGTCGGCTCTGATCATGCAACGTGTCGCTATCGACTACCTTCATGCCCTGCCCGCGCCAGAGCGCAAGCGTCCCGAGGCACGCGCGTTGCGTCAGACCCTGGGATATACTCTGAGTGTGGTAACAGCGGCCAATCCCGATGACGGCTTCGCCCTGATGTGCGAAATGGCCACCTGGAGCGATCCTGACATCAACTGGGTTTTGCGTGAGAACCTCAAAAAGCGCCGCCTGGCCCGCTTTCGCGAATATACCGGCAAGGTCATCGATTTGATGGCATAGAGCAGATCTGCTTCCCTGGTCTCACTATCAAGACCCACCTCCTCAAGGGACAGTGGGAGAACCTTTGCTTTGGATTTGCCCTCTAACTCCAAAGTCGCTATAATGGGGGGTCGAAAAGACTGGTCCTGGCAAGGCAACCAATAGATGAGAGTAAGAGAAAGGTGGCATTCTATCGTGGCAACGATAACTCCCACAGATTTTTATACTGGCATGGTGATCCGTTACAAAAATGTGCTTTATTCTATTCAAAAGATAGATCATATCACTCCTGGTAACTGGCGCGCGTTTTATCAGGTGCGTTTGAAAAACGTGAAAAACGGGCGAGTTCTGGAGCAGCGCTTCAACGCCTCAGAAGAGGTCGAGTCAGTTCGGGTAGAGCATCAGAACTGGCAGTTCCTCTATGTCGATAGCGACGACAGCTTCGTTTTTATGAATACCGAAACCTTTGATCAGCAGCCTGTGCAGAAAGAACTGCTGGGCGATGGAGTGAAATTTCTCAAAGAGCAGGATGTGGTAGAGATGCTGGTCCATGAGGATACCATCATCGCCATCGAACTGCCGAATTTCCTTGAACTGGCTGTAGAGAGTGCTGAACCAGGTGTGCGCGGTGATACAGCAAATAACGTCACCAAACCCGCGACCCTGGAGACCGGGGCAGTAATCAATGTGCCCCTCTTTGTCAATCCCGGCGACCGCATCCGTATCGATACACGTACAGGTAAGTATGTTGAGCGCGTGAAATAGGAAGATATCAGTCCTCCCCAAGGGAAATGATGCATGAGTCCTCCCCACTGTTTCTGAGGCCGCCTCGGAAACAGTGGGGAGGACTCATGTCTGCTCTATTTCACGCGCTCAGCGAAAGATCAGGGTCCAGAGGGGGGGACCGAGTACGAAGAGACCGACCACGATGGCCAGCATGGCGCTGAGGAGAACGGCTCCGGCAGCCACATCTTTGGCGGTTTTGGCCAGGGGATGATATTCCGGCTGGGCGAGGTCCACGCAGATTTCGCAGACCGTATTGAACATTTCGGCCACGAAGACGCCGGCGATGGCTAGGTAGAGGATGGCGAACTCTGGCGCCGGGATATGCAGGAGAATGCCGCCGATGGTGACGAGAATAGCCACCGCGAGATGAACGCGCGCGTTGCGCTGGGTGCGCAGCGCGTACCAGAGGCCTTGAAACGCGTAGCCAAAGCCAGCAATAAACTTTGCGAATTCGCCGCGTTCAGAGTCCCCCGGCAGCGAGGACTTGCTCATAGCGAGCCTTTCTGCTGCACTTCGCCGAGAATCTGCTTTTGCAGGCGCACCATCTCGCGATAGCCAGCCTCGGTCTGATCGTCGTACCCTACCAGATGCAGGACACCGTGGCAGAGGAGAAAGAGCAATTCATCGGCGATGCCGTGGCCTGCTTCCCTGGCCTGGCGCAGCGTGGTCGGCCAGGAGATCATAATGTCCCCCAGGTTAGTGCTTAATTCAGCAGGCGTGACAAAGAGCGGAACAGAACTGCCCTCGGCCAGTTCATTCGCCGCCTCCTCAGCGGTCTGCTCCTCCTCTGGCTCCTGCCACAGCAGTTCGGCGGGCGCGCGGACCAGCGGCTCATCCAGCAGGGGAAACGACAGCACATCTGTGGGCTTGTCCTGCTGGCGGTATTGCCGATTCAGGGTCTGGATTTCGCTATCGCCGCTGATGACCAGGGTCAGGGTCACAGCCTCTTCCACATGGACGATGCGCAGCGTCTGCCTGACCAGTTGCTCGACGTTGACGGTTGCCAGCAGTTCGGCGGCTGCCTGGTCGTCTTCTGCGCTATCGGTATTGATAGAGACCTCGATGACGGGTTCGCCCGCATCTGCGTCTGACTCGAACATATTGCCCCCGCTTTGTTGACCATAAAAAAGGCTCGCATCGTACCCATGCAATGCATGATCTGGGCAGAGGCGAGCCGTACAAGGGACCGGTTTAGCCCTTGCGTGCCATTTTGCGCCGTTTGGCGGCTTCTTTGCGTTTGCGTTTCACGCTCGGCTTCTCATAGTGTTCGCGCCGGCGAGCCTCCGCGAGAACGCCCTCTTGTTGAATCTTGCGGCTGAAGCGCCGCAGTGCTGTCTCAAACGTCTCATTTTCGCCAATTTTGACTTGTGTCACCAGGAATCACCCCCCTTGAGTCCCGTCTGAGAGCACCGTCGTGATCCGTTGTGTTGTTTTCGCACAGTTTAATCTCGCATGTACCTCGTGGACCTGTTGACAAATTATAGTGCAGGTGTCCGAGGCTGTCAAGGTTTTTTACCGTGTGTTCGCTGGAGAGCTGCGCGGCGTCCAGCAGCGACCAGGAAGACGATCAGACCAATGAGTAGAATGCTGAACAGACTGATCGTGCGATCCAGCAGCACGGCGGCGGCGCCCAGGTTGCGCGAGGCGGTAAAGAGGGCCAGCATCCCGATCATGCCGCCTTCGACCAGGCCGATACCTCCGCTGGTGAAAGGCACAATGGTCAGCAGCGCCTCGCCCAGCGCGATAAACATCGAGGCCGCGCCGATGTGGGGCAGACTGCCGGGAATCAGATTGAGCGATAGCGCGACAAAGAAGAAGCGGCCAGCCTCGCACAGCCAGACGGCGACGGTCAGCCCCCCCAGCAGGGGAATGCGTTTGAAGGAGCCAAGCGTCCCCTCCTGCAAATGATCATAGTAGCCCTGGAAGCGCGGAGGCACAAAGCGCCGGATGGAGGCGCGAAAGACGCGCAACAGGAACAGTCCCACCACGCCCAGGATAACAATCGCCAGCGTCAGGTACAGGCCGGTTCTCAGGAAGGCCGGCAGATTTTCATGCAGGCTGATGATAATCGAGGCCAGAAAGAGCAGCAGGAGCACGCTCAGATCCAGCAAGCGTTCAGCCAGCACCGTACCAAACGTGCGGGTCGCCGAAACGCCCGCTGCCTGGCGCAGCAAGTAGGCCCGGTAGAGATCGCCCAGCTTCGCGGGTACAATCGCATTGGCGAACCAGGAAATGTAGACGATTTCCAGTAATTTGCCGAAGCCGGGTAGCTTGTTGGCGCTCTTCCCGGTATATCCTACATTTTCGAGCAGCAGACGCCAGCGCAGCGTGCGTACAGGAAAAGAGAGATAGTACGTGAGGAAGGCCGCCAGCAGGAACAGGACATTGGCGCTGCGCATCGCGTTCCAGGTCTGGCCGGGATTGATTTGCAGCTTTTGCGCGGTATATACCAGCAGAGCGAGCACAATCACCAGCGGCACCAGGGTGCGCCAGTTCAGCAGACGCTTGCGCAGCGAAAGCTGCGAACTGCTAATCTCCGCAGCGGGGCTGGCGTCGGGGTCTGGCGGTGCCGATGGATGTGCGGCCAGCGCCGCCTCATTGGCTATGGGGGCCGGCTCCTGGTCGGGTGTCGCCAGGCGTTCGTCGAAAGGTATCCCATCAACAGGTTGTTTCTGCAAGAGTATCCTCCTATCCCTCGAATGTACTTATGCCGCTTCATGCGCATATTCCTGATATAAGAAACCTGCTGGCTAGCCGTTTCGTCTCATCTGAGTCGGGGTCAGGACAGGAGCCGGCTCCTCGCGGTCGGCGGGAGCGGAGGCGCCATGGGATGGAGTGAAGGTGACGCGTGAAGTCACCTTGCCAAGGGCGATCAGTGAGATCAGCAGCAGTGCCATCAGATTGGTCAGGCTATGATCATAGAGGTCATCGACCAGATTGTGAACGCAGATTGTCACCAGAGAGGCCAGCAGGCCAATAGCCAGCGCGCGATCATTGGTCAGGCGTCCTGCCACCTCGAAGCGCTCCTGGCGGCGGTAGTGCTGGAGGAAACGCGCTGGCCGCACCAGCAGCATCAGCTTGTCGTGTCGGCTCAAAGGTGCCTGAATGCGCTTGCTGAGCCGTGGCAGATCTTTTCTGGACTCCGCGCGGCGCACGCACACCTGGCGTACCGCGCGACTGCCGGCGACCAGCAGAGAGATGACAAAAAACAGGTAAATGACCAGGCCAAGCGTGCCAGTTTCGGCAGCGATATTGATATAGTAATTATGGGCCTGGCCCAGCGAGTTCACAAAGATAGTCACGTAGTAACTGGCATAGGCATCGGGATAATTGCCAATGCCCACACCCAGCACGGGATGGGTCAGATACATATTAATGCCCGCGATCCAATGAGCCAGGCGTTCGGCTGTGGAGTATGTCGCGGGCGTGGGGTCTTGCAGAGAGATGCCGGTCAGGCCCAGGAAATGATTGACCTGATCGAAGAGGTAAAGCGGAATAATGCCGGAGACCATCCCCAGCAGCAGCGCGAAGATCACCGCGAGGAGGATGCGCAGCCAGACGCGGATATACGGCATTCCTACCAGCACGATGACCAGCAGCGCGGAAGCCAGGGCCACCTGGCCGCCGCGAGATTGGGTCAGATAAAACGCCCCGCCGATCAGGCAGGTTGCCAGCCCGGCCAGCACTCGTGTCAACCAGTTGCGTCCGAGAAGGAGAACCGAGATAGTCATGGCCAGCGCCATATTCAGATAGCCCGCATAAGGATTGGGCTGATCAAACGTGCCATAGACGCGCAGGTTGGCATCGCGTACAAAGGATTGCGGCCCCAGATTAAAGATCGCCTGGGCATAGCCAAAGAAAGCCTGCGAGATCGCGCCCGCGATGATAAAGCAGACCAGCGTCCAGACCTGGCGGCGTGTGCGCAGATATTGCGCGCCCACCATCGCCAGGACGAAAAACTCCAGCCATTTGGCAATCTCTTTCAGACTGTCTTTCCGGCTGATCGCGACCGTCATAGACAGAAACATCACGCCTAACAGCAGGAGAATGGCCAGCAAGAGGTAGACAGGCACACGTCCCTTTTCCCGGTCGCGTCCTCCGCCCATATAGGTTGGTAGACCCCAGCTCAGGAGCCAGCCGAGTGCCAGAAAGCACACCAGCAGATCCGCGCAATTCAGGCGCAGCCCGCCCGCGCTGATATAGTCAAACGAACCCCAGGGCACGGCGAAAGCCATCAGATAGAGCGCCAGGCGTGGCCGCAGAATCGTCCAGATCAACAGAAGCAGGTAGAACGGAATACGGATATTCCAGGGCAATGGCGGAACGAGCAGGACAACCACCGCCAGCACCACGCCGGCTACACCTACCAGTGTAGTGGTAGCGCTGGCAGAGCGCGCCGCGCGATACTTTGAACGTAACCACGCCGCAGCGTGGTTTTGTTGCAACCCGCTAATTCTGAATATACCCATATGTGTAACCTGCCCCCTTCCTCAATCTTTACTCGGAACGTGCCTGCAACATGCTCTCCTAATAGGATGTAATCGTGCTCAAATCGGGAATCTGGCTGCGAAACCACTCAATCGTGCGCATCAGACCTTCCTCTTTAGAGACGCGCGGCTCCCATCCCAGGATCGTGCGCGCTTTTGTAATATCCGGGCGGCGGCGTTCGGGATCGTCGATGCGGCTGGACTCAAAAATCAGGTTTGACGAAGCGTTGCACAGCTTGATAATCGTCTGTGCAAACTCCAGCACAGTATGCTCCGCCGTATTGCCCAGATTAAAGACCTCGCCAGCGGTATGCGGCGTAAACATCGCGCGCATCAAGCCTTCGACAAGATCGCTGACATAGCAGATACTGCGCGTTTTGCTGCCATCGCCATAAATCGTCAGCGGGCCATTCTTGAGTGCCTGGGTGATGAAATTGGGGATCATGCGCCCATCTTCCATCTGGCTATTCGGTCCGTAGGTATTAAAAATACGCACAATACGTGCGTTTAACTGAAACTGGCGATAATATTCCATGGTCAGGGTCTCGCCAAGACGCTTGCTTTCATCGTAACACGCTCTGGGGCCAATCGGGTTGACATTTCCCCAGTAATCCTCGCGCTGTGGATGCTCCAGCGGATCGCCGTAGGCCTCAGAAGTCGAGGTATACAGGAAAAGCGCCTTCTGCTTCTGTGCCTGGATCAGCATCTGGTAGGTTCCCTGGCTATTGACCAGAATAGTCTGGATAGGGTTTTCCATGTATCCCACCGGGCTGGCCGGGCTGGCCATGTGGAAAATGGCCTCAGCGGTAAAATCGAAGGGCTGTGTGACATCTTGCTTGATATACGTAAAATGCGGATGAGAGCGCAGGGCAGCAATGTTTCTTTCAGCGCCAGTGATCAGATTGTCTACACAGAGAACATCATGCCCTTCTTCTAATAAACGGGCGCACAGATGGGAGCCAATAAAACCTGCTCCGCCAGTAACAAGAATTTTCAAAGGACGGGACCTCCAGAGAATTAAAGTAGCACATATGCGTCCTGTCATGGACAGTATACAGTCATTGAGAAAGAGACCAGAGCGTTGGTCAGTTCGTGCTGGTGTATCAGCGGCGAGGCAAGCTGGACCTTTTCTGTCGTGCTTGCCATCGCTTTGCTCTTTTCATGCTGTAACCGGAGAATTTCCAGTTGCCCGATCCTTGCGGACATGTAAACGCACCTGTAAGAGCCTCACTGCAACACGCCGGGCACGTTGCACGGGACTACAGTTTTTATAGTATACAAGCGGGCGCATTCTTATGCAATACAACGACAGCGGAGTGTGCCTTATGTCTACTGGCGGGTGTGCTTGATCTTTTTCCGTTTTCACGCGCCATGCCGTTTCCCATTTTGTTGTTGCTGTGACATAGTATATGATAATTGATCCTGTCGGCTCAGATGTTGAGTAATAGTAGGGAAAAGTTTTGCCGGAGAAAAAGTTATATGGCTCTTATTCTTTCACGTCATGACTTGCAGCGCTGCCTGGACATGCGGGCGGCCATTGAGGCTATGCGCGGCGCGTTTCGCGCGCTCCATGCCGGACAGGTACGGATGCCGCAGCGCAGCGTCGTCGAGCTTTCAGCGCAGGGGCAGGCGTTATTGATGCCGTCGCGCCTGGATGCGCCAGGGCAGGCGGCCTTTGGTCTGAAGCTCATCACCCTGGTAGCGGATAACGATCAGCGCGGTCTGCCGCGCAGTTTCGCCACTGTGCTTTTGCTCGACGCGGCGAGCGGTCGCACGCTGGCTATCATGGAAGGCCGCTGGCTGACCGCCATGCGCACCGGCGCGGTCGCGGGACTGGCTACCGAACTGCTGGCGCGGCCAGACGCCGACGTGCTGGCCCTCTTCGGGGCCGGTGCCCAGGCGCCCATGCAGGTCCGGGCTGTACATACCGTTCGTCCTCTGCGCGAGGTTCGCGTGGTCAATCGCAGCGACGAGCACTATGCGCAACTGGTGAGTGAGTTGAACGAGGCGCTGGGGAAAGACTGCCCGCGCCTGGTGCGCGCAGTTGATGCTCATCAAGCACTGGCGGGAGCTTCCCTGGTCGCCTGCGCCACCGCCTCCACCGCGCCGCTTTTTCACACGCGGGATATAGCGCCCGGCACGCATATCAACGCCGTAGGTGCGTATACGCCTGAAATGTGCGAAGTTGACGCGGAGACGCTGGCGCGGGCGCGTATCGTGGTCGATCAGCGCGCCGCCGCCCTGGTCGAAGCCGGCGATCTCCTCCAGGCGCACGCGGCAGGACAGATTGCCGGCGCGGATACCTGGCTTGAACTGGGCCAGCTCGTCAGCGGAGAACAGCCGGGTCGCCAATCAGCCGATGAGATCACCTGCTTTAAATCAGTCGGCCTCGGCATTCAGGATCTCTTTACAGCCATGCAGGTCTATGAGCGAGCCAGCGCGCAGGGCATCGGCGTCGAGGTTGATGTCTAATAGTCCGCCAACTTATCCCTATCAGTTATCCCAATTTTTCCAGCGCCGCGCGTTTCCCTCCCCACTCCATCTCAAAAAAGGGGGGCGGGGTGCAACAAGCGGTTGGGGCCGCCTCAGAAAATCAGGGGTGATTCATGACTTTTCGGATGAGGTTTGACAGACTACTGGCGAAATGAGGGTGGAAAATCTGTAGATTGATCTGTAAATTCTACATCGGCATAAATGTCCGCCAGCTTGAGATGCAGATTCAGGCTATGAAGCCTGACCATATCGTCATTCTCGAAGGCATCATAGATCCACAGGCCATTTTTTTTGTGGTAGGTTTCGACTTTGCATGAGCGAGAATCGGCGAGCACATATTCTTCAATGGTGGGATGAGCGCGATAATTTTGTAATTTCCAGGTGCGGTCGGTCAGTTCTGTGCTGGGAGAAAGCACTTCAACAACCAGACGAGGGGATTGGATAGCCTGAATCTTTCCCCGGTCTGCCGGGTTACAGGTCACTGTCACATCTGGATGAAAGTAGCGGGTTGCGGAGATGTAGACTTTCATATCCGAACTGTAAACCCGGCAACCGCTCTGGCGTAGCGCATTCCAGAGAAGATTTTGCAACGTGCTTTTGACGGTATCATGGTCGGCACTGCCGCCAGCCATAGCGTACACATGGCCGTCAATGTATTCATAGCGCGTATAGGGGTCGTTTTCTTCCAGGTGAAAATAGTCTTCGACCGTCATCGTTTGCTTATGCTCTAATGCCATGCGTATCTCCTTGGCTTGTCAATGTTTCGTTTGCCAGCAGTGTACTTTGTGCTCTATTATAGCATAGGACGTAATCATGGAGAGGATGGCTCTTGTGCTATAATGCTGAGGTTTGGTAGAGAAAGGCAGCTATCTCTCTGGTGAAGCACACAAACGTTATAAAGGGGTCTTGCTATGGATGAGAAAGAACTGGTGACAGAGAACAAAGGGCGCCGCTTCGGGGGCAGCCTGGCGGCGGGGATCGCGGTGGGCATTGGCGCTGGCAGCGCGCTGGGCGTTGCCCTGGGCAATGTTTTTATCGGCGGATTGATCGGGCTTGTACTGGGCCTGGTGCTGGGCTTTGCTATGGGGAATGCCAAAAAGCCTGCTGAATAGAGGGTGGCGTCAAAAAACAACCCGCTTCTTTCTGGCTCGTCCATAAAAACGGCGCCGGGCTTCAATGTCGGCCTGGCGCGCTTTACTGGACGTTTTTTCTGTTTTTTACCGCTCTATTGAGATTGGCGTTTTTTCCAGCGCTGGTACATGACCTCATCCCCCAGGCTCAGAAAACCCCAGGTTGTAAATCCATGCACGATGACGACCGCCAGGAGCGACCAGGGCTGAGCGGGGAGAATGTAGAGCGTGCTGAAGACAAGGCCGGCCAGACCTACCCCGGCCACGCTGCGCCAGTTCCATTTGCCCAGGCGGTGATAGAGAGTGTAAACTGCTGTGCTGACCAGCCAGCCCCAGCCAATCCAGCCGGTCCATTGGGCAACAGCCGCCAGGAGAAAGCCGCGAAAGAAAAACTCTTCAACAGGCCCGTTGATGAACAGATAAAAAAAGCCCTGCAAGAAATGATCGCCGAGGGTCGGGCGGCGAAACCAGGGGCCAACCACCAGGATACGGTAGGTAGTCGCGAAGATCGCCATGCCGATGCCGATGAGCAGGCCCAGGAGCAGTTGAGTTGGCCAGTTTTGCCAGGTCAGTCCCAGGAACGAAAGCGGGAGATGCAGAACAAGCACATAGATAAAAGGCACCGCAGTCAGCGGCAAAATGCGCATCAGGACATCAGGCCAGAGCCAGCGCCAGGTCGTGGCGACAGTTGAACGAGCGAGCTGAGGGGATTTTCCATTTGACACAGTGATACCTCTGTCTCTGTCTACAGGTGTGAGAGACGCATCAGGCCTTCCTTGATCTCGGCGCGCGAAAAATTGCCGCTTTCTAAGGCTGTGTCATTTTTGCTCAACAGGCGGGCATAGAAGGCCTCACCTTTCGCGCGTATCTCATCCATACTCTCAATGCCTTCGATCCCTTCCAGGGCTTCATCGGGTTCTGTTTCCAGTATATCAAAAAGCATATCCTCCGCTTTGCCGTAGCGCCCGGTATATTCAAAGTACCAGAACAGTAATTGCCTGGTTCTCAGCGGCAGTTCGTACTCTTCCAGGTGAGGCAGGATCTCTTCGATTTCCGCGATCCGCTCGATGTCGCGGTGCTCATTCTGGTCATAGAGCGCTTCCAGGAAGAGGTTGCAGGCCTTGAGATAGCTATAATAGCTCATGTTCTCATCCTGTTCGTCGGCGTAGATCTCGCCCTCGGCCTTGAGCAGGAGAGCCACAAGCCAGCATTTTTCCGCATTCAGGGAGCCAAGAGTAGTGAGCATTGAAAGCAGGGTTTCATCGGAAAGGGAAAAGAGAAAGCCACTGCCCATGCCCACAGTTTGCTTGAGTTGCTCATCAATCAACTCGTGGGATGCCTGATAATCTTTCATTTCCCGGTGATAGACGATCTGGGCGATAACCCGGCTCATCTCTTCAAACATGCGTACAATGTAATCTCGTTGCGCCATAGCGTTTTTCGTTTCCTGCTTCCTGCTACAAAGGATCTGTTTTTATATGTCAGAGATTATTTGTTTATTTATACTATGACTCAGGTTGTTCTTTTTTGCAAGTCTGTTTGATGCTTGCTGCTTCGACAAAAAAGAGGGACGAAAAGAAGAGACAGGGCACAGAGCAGAGGGGCTGCCAGTGCGCCCTGTCTCTCCAATTGTACTGCTCAGGCCAGGCTGGTGAGGGCGCGCTCGATGCGGGCCAGGGTGCGAGCGCGACCCAGTACCTCAAGCATCGAGAACAGCGGCGGGGTCGCCTTACGTCCGCTGACAGCCACGCGTAGCGCGCCGAGGAATTGTCCGGGTTTCAAACCCAGTTCCTCCATGAGCGCGCGCAACTGCCCTTCAAGCGCGTTTTGTTCCCATTCCGCGCTGTTCTGCAGGAGATCGCGCGCCCGCAGCAGGGCATTTTTTGTGCCTTCCGCGTCCATACCTTTCTGAATCAGGGGCGTCTCGTATTCCCAATCCTCGGTGTAGAAGAACGAAACGGCATGAGAGGCCTCGCCCAATGTGCGCAGACGCTCCTGTTCAAGACTCAGCACGCGCTGTGTGTACGCGAGATCGAGCGGACGCTGAATCTGATCCGGCAGACCGCCCTCCGCCGCTGGCCGTTCCATGTAGGGCAGGGCACGCCGCGTCATCTCCTCAATGGAGAGCTTGCGAATGTAGACGCCATTCATCCAGGCCAGCTTCTCCGCGTCATAGATCGCGCCGGAGACGCTGACACGTTCCAGCGAAAAGGCCTCGATCAGTTCTTCGCGGGAAAACAGCTCGGTTTTGTCATCATAGGACCAGCCAATCAGCGCCAGGAAATTGACCACCGCTTCCGGCAGAAAGCCCTGCTGTTGCAGTTCTTTCCAGCTCGGAGCGCCGTGGCGCTTGCTGAGCTTGCGCTTATCTTTTCCCAGGACATCCGGGGCGTGGTAGAGCAGCGGCATCTCCCAGCCCAGGGCGCGCCAGATCTGGACGTGCAGGGGCGCGCTGGAGATCCACTCCTCGGCGCGGATCAGGTGGGTGATATTCATCAGGTGATCATCGACCACGTGAGCCAGGTGGTAGGTTGGTAGACCATTGGCCTTGAGAATAATCGCGTCGTCAATATTGGTATTCTGCCAGACCATATCGCCGCGCAATTCATCGTGAACCACCGTCTCGCCTTCCAGCGGCATGGCGAAGCGCACCGTCCACCGCTGACCCTCGGCCTCGTTGGCCGCGCGCTGCTCCGGCGTCAGATAGCGGCAGCGATGGTCATAGCGCGGCGGCAGCTTTTGTGCCTGCTGCTCCTTGCGCATAGCATCCAGGCGCTCAGGCGTACAATAGCAGCGGTAGGCGTGCCCGGACTCGATCAACTGGTTGGCGTATTGCATGTAGAGCGCCCTGCGGTTGGTCTGATAATAGGGACCATAGGGGCCGCCCACCTGCGGACCTTCATCGATATCCAGCCCCAGCCATTGCAGACCTTCCAACAAAAACTCAACCGCGCCTTTTTCCGTGCGCAGCGTATCGGTATCTTCAATTCTCAGGACAAAAGAGCCGCCGGTGTGGCGGGCAAACAGCCAGTCGAACAGGGCTGTGCGATAGCCGCCGATGTGCATCAAACCGGTCGGGCTAGGAGCGAAGCGCACGCGTGGTTTTTTCCCCTCCGCTGCCAACCTCTGCTCCTTCGTGCGATGATCTGTCTGTGTCATAAATCCTCTTCTCAACAACACTATGAAGGTGAAAAGATTATACTACCTTATGTATTTTCTTTCTAGTGGAGTGTCAAACTCCATCCGCAAAGTGCGCCGCCGCAGGCGGCGCGGGAAGAGGGGAAAGGCGGGGGACACCCCGCTCCCCGGCAAAGGGCTGCTGCCCTCTGCACTCCCGCTTGACTGGCCTTTCGTTTAAACCTTGACCAACTACTAGAGAATCTTCTTGCCCAGGGCCGAAAGAATCAACTCAACCGCCAGATGAGCAGTCGCATTTTCCCGGTCGAGAATAGGATTGACTTCAACCGCGTCCATGGAAACCATGCGCCCGGAGGCGGCGATCACCTCCATCGCCAGGTGGGCCTCGCGGTACGTCAGGCCGCCGCGCACAGGAGTGCCGACGCCGGGCGCCTCCCTGGGGTCCAGCGAGTCCATGTCCAGGCTCAGGTGAAAGCCATGACTGGCCTGGCTGGCGATCTCCACCGCTGCGCGTATCGTCTCGGCCATGCCGCGCTGATCAATATCGGTCATCGTAAAGACGTGGATATGTTCCTGCCGCAAAAGCTCCTGTTCCTGTGGATCAAGATCCCGCGCGCCTACAATGACGATGGTCTGTTTATTGATCTTGGGTGCCCAGCCGCCGAGATGGGTCAGGCTGGTAGGCCCAAGGCCGGCCAGCGCCGCCAGCACCATGCCGTGAATATTCCCGGATGGCGTCGTTTCGCTGGTGTTAAAATCTCCATGAGCATCAACCCAGATCACGCCGATATCATGGTGAACGCGCGCCACTCCCGTGATGGAACCCAGCGCAATGCTGTGGTCGCCACCCAGGATCAACGGAAACTCACCAGTCTGAAGCGCCTCCGTCACCACGTCCGCCAGATTCTCTGAAGCCCGGATAATCGGCTCCAGGTATTTCAAGTGAGGCGCGCCGGTGGGTTGACTTTCGGGCTGCGGGACGACAATATTTCCCACGTCATTGACGGTATAACCCAAACGCCTCAGCTGATCGTTCAGGCCCGCGTACCGGATTGCGCTCGCCCCGATGTCAACCCCGCGCCTGTCAGCGCCTAAATCCATTGGTACGCCAATTACACGAATACGCATAGTAAAACCTCTTCTGCTCCTCATTGAACAGTCTTCTAATCCTGGTTCTATTATAGACATTCGCGGATTACTTGTCGAGTGGTCGAGTCCGCCTGTCAGGGGTGCTCACTCTGTTCTGCGCAGTTCGCTAACAGGTTTCATCACGTATTGTAGAGGCTGAGCGCGTGGGGACACCGGGTCTCTTCGCTTATTGGTGCCGGTACACTCTTTTCGATATTGAACTCATAAAAATGCGTTTCTCCATCGTTTCATTCAGGAAATGACTCCTTTCCTGGGAGGTCTTTACATGGTGTCTTCGAGGTAATTTATTCGCCAGAGAGAGGTCTTATGCTGATCCGGGATATTATGGCTATTCATCCTGCCTATATCCGCACAGGGGCGGATATGCGCAGGGCAGCCGAGATTATCAGTCTTTCTGAGATAAGTGACCTGATGGTGATCGACCTTGATAATGTGTTTATCGGGGTGCTCTCCGAAGGGGATCTGGTCCGCGCTATCCTGCCTGATTTCGATGAAGTGCTGAGGGCAGGTGGAACCCTCAATGATGCTTTCTCCTTTCTGGTCCAGAAAGGGCGTGATCTCGCGAATCGCCCTATTGATCCTTACATTATTCGTAATGCCATCACTGTGAAGACAACAGATGACATAGCTCAGGCTGTTGTTGTCATGGTAGAAAAACAAATTCGGCGCCTGCCTGTGGTGGATGATGGCAAGCTGATGGGGACGGTTTCGCGCGCCGATGTTTGCCGGGCTGTGATCTATTATGCGTGAGACGCGGGAGGCGCAAAGGCATGTCATCAGCGGTACAGGTGCGATTAGTCTGTAAAAATCAACGTTCCGGTTCTCTTGTGGAGTATATCTGCGATCTACCGATTACGATAGGTCGGAGTACCGAGCTCAGCACAATTGTCATTCAGGACAGAGCTATTTCGCGGCAACACGCGCGGCTGGAACTGGAAGATTACCACCTTATTTTACGCGATCTGAACAGCGCGAATGGAACTATGGTCAATGGTGAGCGTATTCAACGGGTCGCGCTCAAAAGTGGCGATCTGATTAATATAGGCCCGTATCAATTTTCCTGGTCCTATGTTGATCAGGGCGCGGATGCGACAATCCTTTTTACCCCCGCTTCTACCAACAGAGAAGCTGCGCCTGCCCGGACGGAGGAGACGATAGCTGCGCGCAAAGTAGTGGAGGCTGCGGAGGCGTACAATAGAGCGCAGGGACATGAAAATGAGGGCTTTCTCTCAACCGCCTACGGCTTCCTGCCAGTGGAACCGCCTTTGCTGGCTCTGCCTTCATCCCATAGTATCTGGGATGAAATGGTGGCGGACCTGCCGGCGCTGTACAGAACGCTGACGCTACGCCGGGTCTTTGAGCAGATGCCCCGGCTGGAGGCCACGCCTGACGCGCTTCCCGACCGCTATCTGTTACGCGCCTCCACGCTGCTGGGCGTGTTTGCCCATGCGTATCAGTATGTCGAAACAGATCCTCCGGGCGCGCTTCCTGCGGCTATTTTAGAACCATGGAAGGAGGTTTCGCGCCGCTTAGGCAAACCTCTTCCATATGTCTCTTATATCGACCTGTTCTTCTATAACTGGAAGCTGCGAGATCCCGCAGGGCCGCGCCGGCTCGACAATATGGAACTGCTGGTGCCTGCCTGGGATAACCAGGCCGAGCGCATCTTTTATCTGGTGACAACCGAGTTTGCTATGCAGCTCACGCCTGTTCTCAATGCCATGTTGCAGGCCCAGGAGGCTGTAGTACGAGAGGATCGGATCGCGCTTGAGGCAGCCTTGCTCGTCATTCTCGATCAACTGCAATATGTGACTCAGGTGATCTATCCCCAGATTGATGCCAATCCTGCCAGCAAGACCTATCTTGACCAGGTTCTCTGGGCAAAGACCGTCGGTACCTCTGGCGTACCT
>DASZXF010000889.1:0-1617 GCA_035546055.1 Ktedonobacteraceae bacterium | reverse complement strand
ACCCTGATGTCTGTGCTCCAATTCGTGCTGGGAGCAACTGTTGGCCCGGTGTCCAATGATGTCATTCTGGCCAGCAATAAGCTCGCTACCCCTGGGAGCGCCAAACCGCATCTGTGCAGCTTGCAAGGCAAGCGCATTGCCTGGGCCAGCGAGACGGACCGGGGAGCGCGCTTCGACGTGGGGCAGGTGAAGTTTCTGACCGGCGGGGGCAGTATCTCTGCTCGCCAGCTCTACGGCACAGACTATACCTTTGAACCCTCGCATCTGCTGGTGCTCCTGACCAATCATAAGCCTCACGCCGATAGCTCGGACGCGGCCTTCTGGGAACGGCTTTGCCCGCTCCTCTTTAACCTGCGGTTTGTGGAACATCCCAGCCAGCCCAACGAACGCCAGCGCGACATCACGCTGGGGCAGGCGCTCCAGGCCGAAGCCAGCGGGATTCTGGCCTGGTTGGTTCGGGGGTGTTTGTTGTGGCAGCGTGAGGGTCTGCGCCTGCCCGCGTCGGTTCGCCTCGCCCGCGCTTCCTACCGCGACGAGGAGGATACGCTGGGAGACTTCCTCCAAGAGCGCTGCCTCACGGACAATGAGGCGAGAGTCGCCGCCAGCGACCTCTACTTTCACTATCGTGTCTGGGCCATCAACAACGGTCTGAAAAGCCTCAACGGGCGCGCCTTTGGCATGGAGATGAAAAAACGAGTGAACTGGGTCCGCGTCAAATCTGGGATCTTTTACCTGGGACTGGCCATTCTGCCCAGCGACGGCGAGGAGATCGAAGCTCCCACGGTGCAGGATCGTCCCATTTACGACAAATCGCTTGACGCGGCTCAGCAGGCGGTTTCTGGTCAAAAAAGCTCTTTTTCTGGTGCAGGAAGTGAGGGGTTTTCTCCAAAACTTTCCAATACGAATCAGCAAAAAACGCAAAAGGAAAGTTTTGGGAATCACCCCTCGCTCTCTACACCAGATGGGCTTACTCAAGAGGCATTCAGCCCCACGGAGGAGCAGATCGAAGCCCCCTTTTCGGACACTGTTTCGCAGGAGGATATTCCTACACCCTCCCCAGACTATGAGGAGTTTGACCTATGAGCACTCCCGCGCAACTCTTGCATGACCTCGCGTCATCCGGTATCCAGGTCGTCTTGCAGAATGGTCGTGTGCATGTCAGTGCGCCACAGGGCGCGCTCACCCCCGATCTGCGCTGGCGCCTGCGCGAGTCCCGGGATGACCTCCAATGCTGGCTATCTCTGGCTGAGCAGGCTGAACCTGCACTGGACGCGCCCGCCTCGCCGGTCGTGACGACAAGTGAGACGTTCTTGCCGACGATTGTCTCTCTCGCAAGGGCTCACTGCGCTCGTCCCGGGCGAGTGGCTATCGATCTGGAAACCACTGGACTGGATGCCCGCCGGCATAAAGTGGTGTCAATCGCCCTCGGCATGCCAGGGCACGTGACCATTCTCGATCTGCGCCCCTACTACACCCTGCCAGAGCAGGAACAGGCGCGCTGGCGAGAGGCGCTGCGGCACTTGCTCCACTATGGCGGCATCACCTGGATCGGACAGAATCTCAAATTCGACTGGCAATTCCTGGCTGCGCACTTCAACGTGCATCTGGATACGGTCT
>DASZXF010000888.1:0-3634 GCA_035546055.1 Ktedonobacteraceae bacterium | reverse complement strand
GCTAGTTCGAGGTCAGGGAAGTGACCTGGAGAGCCTCTTTTAAGCGATTGAGGAAAGTATCGCTGGCCTGACGCAGATCGGTCTGACTGAGGTAGAGAACTTTGCAATTGCCGGGGTCCAGGTTCATGCGCTGCACCTCGGTCGTGCCCTGGAGGAAGTCCAGGTGGTAGATGACGCCGAGATCGTTCAGGCAGCTCTCGCTGATAGAAGTGCCGGTTGGGTACGCGGGCGACTTTTTCGCCATGTTGAAGAGATCCTGCACGGTGGCAGAGTCGGTGATGGTCTTGTCGAGCGGCCCGATATTGTTGGTGGCTGAAGGATCGGTGCGTGTGACATGCAGGATGGTGGGATCGCCGCTGGCGGTTGGCGTGGTCCCTGGCGCGTCAGTGGTAGATGGCGCAGTCGGGGTGCTGGCCGTCACAGACGACGAGGTTGGCCCACCGCAGGCGGCGAGAAAGAGACAGAAAAGCAGTACGTATATTCCCAAATAGCGTTTCATCGAACATTTCCTTATACAGAGAAATAGGGAGAGGCTGGCACCATTTACTTGCTCACGGGGACGGCCTGGTAGGTGATGTACATGCCGCCGGGTTCAGTGGTCACGCCTACGGTACAATAGGTGAAGCCGCCCGGCAGACCGGCAGGCTTCTGGGCAAGCTGTTGATTGATCTTGCTCTCAAAGTTCTGCACGAACGTCGTCACCGGGATACCCGACAGGTCCGCGTGAGTGATGCGCACCTGCAAAACGCAGGATCGCACATAGGGCTGGACATCAACCGTAAAATGCCTGGTGATGCTGGTAAAAAGCACCGGATAGACATCATCGCCCTCAATGACGATCAGCGCGCCGTGCTTTAAGGTCACTTTGACATTCTGAACCTTGCCCGGCAGACCTGCGCTGTTGAGATTGTCGCGCACAATCTGGCTCACAAAATCCTTATTGGCGTCGACTATCAGGTTGCCCTGTGCCGCCGGGACCACCGCTACCAGCGATCCCTCGCCCGAAAGGCCATACCAGATCACCGCAGTCAGGCCAATGGCCAGCCCGAGCAGCAGCGTCAGCAGCGGAATGACCACGCGACCGGTGCGCGATCTCAGCCAGCGGCGCGTGCGCGCCAGGGGCTGACGACGTGGACGAGGCGCTGGCTGAGTTATCTGCTCCTCCGGCAAGATCTCGCTCTCGCGTCCGCTGAAGAGAATCGGCTGAGGCGGCTGCGCCGGCGGCTTACTCACCTGTCGGCTTGTCCGCGTGCGCGCCGGAGCCACGATTTGCGTCTGCTCCCCCTGAGCGGCGGAAGTCTGCGCCGGCTGCGCGTTGCCCGTCTGTGGCGCGGGCAGGTCCACGGTTGGAGCGGAGAAAATAGCCGATTGATCGGGCGCTACCTGCCCGGCAGATGGCTGAGGCTTCGATCTGGACCGAGTAGTTCGGGCAGATGAGTCAGAAGGGCGAATATGTGTTTGATCCCTATCATCCATAGTGCTAGTCCTTCCCCCCGATGCGTTTTGCCCCTTTATGATACTACCTGCCTGGAATCCATGCAAGCAGAGATTTCGCGAGGAGTCCTGGGGAAATGCGCCGGGCCGTTCTTTTCCCCCATGCGACGCCGCAGACATCGCACAGGACATAAGTAAAACGAGCATGGACACCAGAATTGTCAGATACATCCAACAAACCTGGCGCCGCGCCAGTCTCTCTGGGACGCATGGTTTCCGGGCAGTTCACGCCTGAATCGCGGCAAATTTTTGGGCAAACTGCACAAAAATCGCGGCAATTCTTTCAGGCAATCTAACTGTAGTATTCCCGCAAGGGGTTGGGTAAGATAGGGCCAGAGAGAAGAATGGTCCTGGATTTTATAACGGGACTGCTCAGTTCTTATACATCATAAAACCATCGAAGAGCACTGACGGGATGATGCTCACTCCAGCAACGGCGCCGGATGGAAGAGAAAGAGAGCGCGAAAGATGACCCCAGAAGAAGTACTCGCATTTACCAGGGAAAATGGCGTCAAGATTGTCGACTTCAAATTCGTTGATCTGCCTGGCACCTGGCAGCACTTTAGCGTCCCGGTGCGTGAGTTGGAACTGGATACCTTTGTCGAAGGCCGGGCTTTTGATGGCTCCAGCCTGCGCGGGTTCCAGTCAATCAACGAAAGCGACATGCTGATTGTCCCCGATCCTAACACCGCTATCCTTGATCCATTCACCGCTGTGCCCACTCTGAGCCTGATCGCTGATATTGTTCATCCCGGTCCCAAAGGGAGCAAACAGCCCTATAGCCGCGACCCGCGTTACATCGCGAAGAAGGCTGAAGCGTACCTGAGAAGCACTGGCATTGCCGACACCGCGTATTTTGGTCCCGAAGCCGAGTTCTTTGTTTTCGATAACATTCGCTACGCCTCTGGCGACAACATTCAATACGTCGAGATCGATTCTGAGGAAGCCCACTGGAGCAGCTCGCGCAAGGAAGGCGCCCCGAACCTGGGTCATCATATCCGCGTGAAAGAAGGCTACTTCCCCGTCGCTCCGAGCGATACTTTGCAGGATTTCCGCGCTGAATGCACGCTGCTGCTGGAGTCGCTGGGCATTCCGATTGAGGCGCTGCACCACGAGGTTGCCGCTTCCGGTCAGGGCGAAATCGACTTCCGCTTTGATACCCTGGTCAAGACCGCCGATAACCTGCTGACCTACAAGTATGTTCTCAAGAATGTGGCCAGGAAGTACGGCAAGACGGTGACCTTCATGCCCAAGCCCATCTATGGCGACAATGGCACCGGTATGCATACCCACCAGAGCCTGTGGAAAGAGGGCAAGCCGCTTTTCTACGATGCCGATAACTATGCTGGCCTGTCGCAACTCGGTCGCTACTATGTGGGCGGCATCCTGACACATGCCCGCTCGCTGCTGGCCATCGGCGCTTCGACCACCAACAGCTACAAGCGCCTGGTGCCTGGCTTCGAGGCTCCCGTCAACCTGGTCTTCTCGCAGGGCAACCGTAGCGCGGCTGTGCGTATTCCGCTGGCCTGGAGCGCGCCCGCCAAGCGCATCGAATTCCGCTCGACCGACGCGGCTTCCAACCCGTACCTGCTCTTTGCCGCTTCGCTGATGGCCGGCCTGGACGGTATCGCCAAACAGATCGATCCATCTGAACATGGCTATGGCCCCGTTGACAAAAACCTCTTCGAGTTGAGCAAAGAGGAACTGGCCGAGATCAAGAGCGTGCCCGGTTCTCTGCACGAGGCTCTGGACGCCCTGGAGGACGACCACGAATACCTGCTCACCGGCGATGTCTTCACCACCGATGTGCTCGAACACTATGTCGATTTCAAACGCGACCAGGCCAATCAGTCCGGCCTGCGCCCGACGCCCTACGAATTTGAACTCTACTACGATGTGTAGTCTTATCCGCCAGCCCGCGCTCTAATCTGGCAACAAGAGGGCGCCTGCCTCATCTTGAGGCAGGCGCCTTTGCGTCATGAGTCATCCCCAATGTTTCTGAGGCGGCTCCAACCGCTTGTGGCGCCCCGCCCCCTCTTTGGCATGAGTCCTCCCCAATTGGATACCGTTGGCGAACCCCTTTTTTGACTCCTCGTCGCTGCGCGACTCGTCCTGGTTGGGAGAGGCGCCGCAGGCGCCG
>DASZXF010000887.1:0-6287 GCA_035546055.1 Ktedonobacteraceae bacterium | reverse complement strand
ATTGTCAAACATCATGAGGGCACGATCACCGTGGAGAGCGCGGTCGGCCAGGGTTCTACGTTCAGCGTGACCTTGCCCGTTATGACGCGAGATGAAGATCCTTAGCGGTAAGCATGGCTGGCTCCGGCGGCTAGTTCCAGCCAAAGACGAACGATGGTCGGGTGGGAAAAAGCGCTTTGAGAATGGGCCTGGCTTCGTGGCTGACCGCGACATCTGGCAGGAATTGACGAAGCGCGGCGGGACTGCGATGGCCAAAGAGGACTTGCAGGAAGGTCAGGGGAGGAAACTGGCCGCTGGCGCTGGAGTCGTAGAGAGGCGCCCGCCAGGGTTCCGCGCTGACCAGGCGGCCTCGCTCGAAGACCAGGCGCAGACCGTCGCGATAGAAATCCAGCTTGATTTCACCGCTGTATCCTGCGACGGGCGAGTCTGCCACGCGTTTTTCCAGGGCGGGCGCGATGCGCAGGAGGAAGGCCGGCAGATCCTTGACGCGGATATACCAGGCGTAGGGCGGTTCCCTGGGCGCGTCTAACTCTTCGCCGAGCAGTTCGTGAACGGGGTGAGTGGTGCCAAGGGACAGGCTGAGTTCCCGCAAAGCGGGCAGCGTTGGCTGGACGGCGGGCAACGAGAGGCCGTGAGCGCGCAGCGCGCGTAATACCGGGGGAAGCGCGGCCTGCATATTGATCCCCTCGACGAACTCCAGCAGCCAGACGCCAAGCGCCTGACCTCTGCGCCTGGCATCGCAGGCGACGAAGCCGACGGTCTGCCCCGCCGCGTCAAGGATCATCTGAAAGTCGAAGTCATGTCCCAGGGCGGGATGCTTTTTCCACGTTTCAATCTCATAGAGCCAGTCCGCGTGGGTAAAGCTGGCCGCGACAATGCCGCTGGCACAGCGCCGCTGGTAGAGTTCCATGATGTGAGGAATATCCAGGGGTGTAGCCTGGCGGAGCGTAAAGCCTTCCGCCTGCCCCTCTGGCGCGGGAGGGATCAGCGCGAGCGGAGTGGCCCGCCTGTCCTCAAGTTCGAGCGCGTATTCATAGCCGAACTGGCGATAGAAGTAGGCGATGCCGGTAATGGCCTGCGCAAGATCGCCCTCGGCCTCGCTGCGCGCGTGAACCTGCTCAAAGAGTCGGCGAATCAGTCCGCGATGACGATACGCCGGGTCGGTGGCCACCATCTCAGGGCGCCCCACGCTGAAGGGAATGCCCTCGTAGGTCCAGGTGTGCCTCCACAGGCAGGTGGAAGCGACCACCGGCCTGCCCTCTCGCGTGGTGTCCTCGATCAAGGCGAAATCACACGGCCCCATGAAGGGATAAGCGCCGCTCATCAGCGCGTACACGATCCTCATATAGTGGGCATTGGGCGCGGCTTGCGCGTTTTCGCGATGCACCAGGCTGTGCAGGGCCGCGATACGCCCGGCGTCCTCGGCGCTTGACCAGCGGAACGCCAGGCCGTCCGCCTCATGCCGGGAAAAGGGATTGCTGGCTGCTTGCATGTTATTGTTTCCGTGAAAAGGTGGTGAGAACCGTGGCCCATTATACCAGAAGCGCGGCTGAGATTGTCAAGCTCGGATAGCCGGCGAATTCAAAAATCCCCCGTGAATGGAGCGCCGCTGCTTGCCCGCGCCGTGGTCGTGTCCGCACCGCTGCTTGCCCGCGCCGTGGTCGTGCGTACCTACGCCGCAGGCAAGCAGCGGCGCTACATTCACGGAGGTGGAATAGATGGGAGCGATGGCGGAAACATGTCTCGGCCATCGTTCCCGTTGCCTGTTATCCTGCCTATTTGATGCCGATGCGCACGCGGTAGCTGATGTACCAGGGCATGGGTGTGGACCCGATGTGCTGATCGACGGCGCGGCTGAGGCGGTCAAAACCGATCTCCGCGTCAGCGACCTCAAGCTGGCCGTTGAAGGCGCTGCTGCGCATCATCTCAAGGTAGCGCGTGGCGTCTCCCTGCTCGATATGATGCAGCAGGATCTCGCGGGTGAAACGGAAGTGGCCGCACTCGCGCAGGGGAGCGAGCGCTTTATTCTGCGGCCAGATCTGGATGGTGCGGGGCATTCCGCGCGTCTGGATGAGGCCCATCAGGCGCATATTCATCTCCTGGGCGAGTTGATCCACTTCCCAGTGAATGGCCGGGGGCGAGTCATAGTCATAGGCCGCGAAGAGTCCGCCGGGGCGCAGAACGCGGACGATCTCGGCCAGGGTCGAGGTCGGTTCCATCCAGTGAAAGGACTGAGCCGCCGTGACGATATCGGCGCAGGCGTCAGGCAGACCCGTCTGATGGGCCAGCCCCGCGCGATACTCAACGCGGGCCGCCGAGGGATGATCCTTTCTCCTGTCAACGGCCTCACGACGCATATCGGCGTTGGGTTCGATGCCAAGCACGCGCTCGGCCCGCTCGGCCCAGATGGCGGTAGACAGGCCGGTGCCGCTGCCCAGGTCCACCACCAGGGCGGGACGCGGCAGAGCGATCAACTGAGTCAACAAAGCGAGCAAAGCCGGCGGCGGCGTCGGACGCACCCGGTCGTAGCTGCTGGCCCTGCCGGTCCATAGTTCGCTGGTTTCTGTCATGCTCTTCTCCTTTTGTATCTACAGGTCAAACGCTAGCCGAGAAGCTCGAAAATCTGCGAGCGCACCCTGCCCAGAACTCCGAGCCTATCCAGAATATCGGCGGCAACTCCGCCGCCCTCGCGCACCAGTCCCAGCAGGATATGCTCGGTCCGCACATAGGCGCTGCCCAGCCGCTCAGCCTCGTTCAAGGCCAGGGACAGCGCCTTGCGAGCGCGCGGCACATAGTCGATCTCCTCCTGAACCGGCGGACCTCCCAGGCCGATTTTCTCCACCACCGCCGCGCGCACAGGCTCCAGAGCAACTCCCAGCTTCGCCAGTGCCAGAGCTGCCAGCCCCTCCTCTTCGCGCAACAACCCCAGCAGCAGATGCTCGGTCCCGATGTACGCATGATGGAAGGACAGCGCCTCCTCGCGAGCCAGGATAAGCACCTGTTGAGCACGCCCGTTCAGGCGGCTGAGATGCTTGCTCGGTATCCACGTCGGCTGATAGTCCTGCAAAGCCTGAAACAACAACTGGTTGAGCACACTGGTAATCGTGCGATCCTCCGTCTCCGCAATCCGCGCCAGTTGCTCATAAAAATGCATCGGCACCTCAATCCGCTGCCGATCCTTACTCGACGGCATACACCGCTCCTTTCTCTCATCCCTCCACAAATACAATGGTATTTACGGTGGTATCTTCATAACCAATCTTACCACGGTAATTACCACCATGTCAAGGCAGGTGCAGACATCACCACAGCAGTCATCCCGATGCTGCCCTGGAAACATGCGAGATGATTGCCATGCGCAAGGATTCTGCCAGGGGGTATACAAAATATGCAGAAAGTGTAAGGTTGTAAGGTTTTGGCTGTGGAGCGGCCTGTAGAGCCGCTTGAGCCAACCTTACACCAAACCTTACATTGCTCAAGAAACCTTACATCGCTCAAACCGCGTCAGGCGTAAGGTTAGCGCGAAGCAGACACCACGGCACGGCAAGCCACATGCACGGAGAAGAAGAGAGAGAGAGAGAGGAGAGAGCAAGCAAATACATACACAGAGAAGAGAAGAAGAGAGAGAGAGGAGAGAGTGTGTGTGTGCATGTAGCGGCGCTGCTTGCCCCATTGCTTCCAACTAAATCATTTGTGGACCTCCTGAAGGGTGCGCAAAACGGAAGGAGAAAAGAGGGAAAGCTGTGTTGGAACAGAAGAAGGGAGCCCACGCTTATGACAAGAGATCCGTTGCGAACGAGGGGCACGGTGTCTTCGAGGCTCATATTCCCGATAGGAGCCTAAGCGTGTCCAACGCAAATCAGGAGGAGGGAAGACATACGCGGATAACGCAGGATCAGGAACAAGCACCTGATAGCGGGAAGACGGGCGAAAGATCCCCAGATCGTGACCATAACGGCAGGCCCACACGACCGGGTGGGTCCGCCTGGCAAGCAGGGTGGGGACATATTTGACCAACAACGGCAGTGACACGTCAAAGGGATCGCACCCCTCTTCGGCAGCGATCAGCAAGCGCGTGGCATGGAGGAGTTGGGAAACCATGAGGACCACCAACGCTTGCTGCTGGCGAAGCACCGGGATGGCGCTCCACCAGTGATGCAAGTCCAGATGTTCTTTGAGGGTCAAAAAAGCCAGTTCGATATCCCAGCGACGAGCGTACAGGCGGGCAATGTCAGGCAACGACAAGAGACGAGGGTCGGTCTGGTTGGTCAGATACGTCCGAATGCCCTTCCCATCCCAGAAACGGACCAGCCGCACAAGCTGGCCACTGCGCGAGCCATTGCGTCCGGTTCCTCCGAGCCACACCAGGGCATCCAGGGTTCCTTGATGGCGATAGAAGGTATGGGCGATCTGATAGTGGGCATCCTCGCGGATGCGACTGATGAACCCATAGCCCATTTCCGAGAGATAATCGAGAAAGGCGTAAGAGAAATAGCCGAGATCAAAGAGGAGCAAGGTTCCGACGGCCAATCCATCCAACAAGGAGCAGACATCAAGCTTGCAATTCCCTTTGGGGTTGTCACGAAATTGCACGAAATCCCACAACTGGGTGCGCACATTGAAGCGAGCAGCCAGTTTGCCCGCAAGCAAGCTGACATCTCCGTTGGGAAGACCTCGCAAACTCGGAAGGTGCCGTTGGACCACATCCCAGGTGGTCTCGTCCAGCGCGATGATGGCGGGAACGGTGTTGGCCAGAGGACAGGGGCAGAGGTGGCTGAGCAAACTCCCCAGACGAGTGCTCAGGCGGGCGAGCATCTCTTGCAACGGAGCAGGACCGGCTTGTTTCAAGCGTTTGATGATCCCATCATCGCTCAAACAGAGACGGGGAAACGGTCCCAGAGGCTGCTCAGCCAGGTTGCGCCGCAGATCCTGGTAACTGCTCATGCCACCAAGGACCGTGAAGATCAGACGAAACCAGAGATGCGCCCAGGTGAGTTGTTGCGGCGCCCCACGTTTGCCCGGCTTTTGCCGTGGCGGGTCGGCAGGCAAGGCATCCAAGACGTACTGTTCAAACAAGGGGAGATGCGCCTGCACTTGTTCTGGAGAAGGAGATGACATATGATCCATGAGAAGACAATCCTTTCTTTGGTTTGAACATGCTGAAAGAATTGTCTCTCTTTTTGCTCCTTTTGGCAATTCTCCAAATGATTTAGTTGGAAGCAATGTGCTAGCCCGCGCCGTCGCCTCCATGACATTCTGCCTGTTGATGAGTACCCCCGCCGCGTCGTGGCCTTCGTCGCCTCCTGCCTGTTGATGAGCACACCTGCCGCGTCGTGACCTTCGTCGCTTGCCTGTGCCGTGGCGGCAGGTTCGCGCCAACCTTACGCTTGACACGGATTGAGCAATGTAAGTTTTCTTGAGCAATGTAAGGTTTGATGTAAGGTTGCCTGAAACAGCCTGTAGAGCCGCTCCACAGCCAAAACCTTACAACCTTACACTTTCTGCATATTTTTATACCTCCTGGCAGAAAAAAGAGGAGCGCGGGATGTTTTCTCGTGCTCCCCTGACTATTTAATGACGGCATCTCAGCCGCAGCGTTACCTACAGTTCGTTTGAACTATCCACATCTCGCCGTACCTCTTTTTGAGAAGGCAGTGAGTATCGTCCGCGAGCCTGCTTGCGAATACTTCCATCTCGCACGAGGCGGTGAAGCGTTCCCTGGATAGTGCCTTCTGGCAGATCAAGCACCCGAATAATCTCCTTTTGCGCCATGTTTCCGTATTCAGCCAGCGCAGCCAGAATGGCCTCGCTGGCCTTGTTGCGCTGGCGGTCGGCGGCTTTGCCGGTGACGGTCCAGGCGCAGGTGGCGGAGTCGAAGGTCAGGGCGAGTTCCTGTTCTTCTACGTCGCGACCGGTGATGTGGAGGGTGGCGTCTCCTTCGCCGCGCGGGCGTTTGAGGACCATGCTGGTGTCGGCGGCTCCGGTCAGGCCGAGGGTACCGGAGATTTCGTCGAAGGTGTCGTCGCTGCTCAGCTTGCGCGTGTGATGGACCAGGATGAGCGTGAGATGGTAGCGCACGACCAGCATGTGCAGGGCGGCCATCAGGGCGTAGTCCTCCTGGTAGACGCTGCTGCCGTTGCTGCCGTTGCTGCCGCCATGAGCGCGCACGCGGGCCAGGGTATCGATGACCAGCAGGCGCGTGTCAGGCGCGTTGCTCAGGATCGTCTCCAGGTCCGCAAGACCTCCGCTCAGCAGCGGTTTCCACTCCAGGGCGTAGCCGAAGCCGG
>DASZXF010000886.1:0-3222 GCA_035546055.1 Ktedonobacteraceae bacterium | reverse complement strand
TTCAACCTGATAGCCGCGCGCCTCCAGGGCGGTCGCCAGGTCCGAAGCGCGGCGCAGGGTGTTGCGCAAAAACGCGACCAGCAGGGCCAGAACGCTCTGCAAGCGATTACGCGGCGAGCCACTGCTAAAACTGGCTCCGCGCGCCGCCTGTGCTTTGATCAACTGCTCAAATTCCTCAAAGAGTGTGGGAATGAAACGCAGGGAGATGAGGGTCATCAGGGCAAAGTCGTCCACAGGCAGGCGTAGCCAGCGCAAGGGCGTGAGCAGCATAGTCAGCCCCTCGATGAGCGCGATAGGTGAAGTGGTCATGGTGAGCAGGAGCGAGCAGGGGTAGAGCACAAGGTAGAGCAGCACAAAGATGCTGGAGGTCCAGAAGGTTTCATCAGTAATCATATAGGCCAGGCGCGGAGTCGGATAGGCCGGCTGCGCGTTATAGGCGAAGAAGGTGGTAGTGCCCAGGATAATAACCAGCCAGACAACCACGGCACGAGCGCGTCCGAGCAAACGGCGAAAGGTCGCATTGCGCAGAGCTGGTATGGGCAGATACGTCAACAAGAGATACGCGCCAACCAGTCCCACCAGGGTAGCCGCCACACTGATCAGCAGCGCCGGCGTGAGCATCAGCGGCGGCAAGACATAGAGCACCCGCCCGACATCCTTCGCGCCAGCCGGAATCAGCAGGGCAATCAGCGCCCCGGCCAGGACCATGAGGGTCAGCAGCCACATCCGCCGACCAATCTCCAGGATGGAAATGCCTGAACAGGCAAGGCCGCAGGCGACCAGCAGAAGCGCCGCGAAGTAGGTGGTAAAATGTCCATAGAAAAAGAACTGATTGACAACCAGGGCAAGCAGGCACATGACCACAGCCAGCAGCTTGGTCCTGCCCTGCAAACGATGCAGAAAGCTGGTTCCCGGATAATAAACCCCAAAAGAGACATTTTTTAGTAACATCAGAAACCTTACTTTTCCTGTTTGATATGAGTTATGGCGTGAAAAGCTTCATCGACGGTGAAGACGTCGGGCGGGATGGGCAGCCCGCGCTGGCGCAGGTGCATGAGCAGTTCGCTGAGCGGCGGTGGCGCCAGACCGTGGTCGCGCAAGAGTTCGGCCTGCGCAAAAACCTCGCGGGGCGTGCCCTGGGTGACCAGGTGTCCCAGGTGCAGGACAAACAGGTGATCGGCCAGCGAGGCCACTTCAGCCATGTCATGCGAGATGAGAACGATGGTGATACCCTGCTCGTGCAGACGCCGAATACACCGGTAAAATTCCTCTTTGCCCTCGGCGTCCAGACCTACCCCTGGCTCGTCCAGAATGAGGATATGCGGGTGCATGGCCAGCACCGAGGCCAGGGCCACACGCCGCTGCTGGCCGCCGCTGAGTTCAAAGGGCGAGCGATGGCCAAACTCCTGAACGGGCAAGGCAACTACCTCCAGAGCCTCCGCCACGCGGGTCCGCACCTGCTGGCGAGAAAGACGGAGATGCCGGGGACCAAAGGCCACGTCCGCGAAGATGGTGCGCTCAAAAAGCTGAGCCTCCGGGAACTGGAACAACAGGCCGACGCGCTGGCGCAACTGCGGCAACTCCCCGCTCTTCGCGCCTACCTCGATACCGTCCACAATGACCGAGCCGCTGGTGGGCAAGAGCAGCCCGTTGAAGTGCTGCACCAGGGTCGATTTGCCCGAACCGGTTACGCCGATGATGGCCGCGCAGGAGCCGCGCCGAATCTCCATATTTATGTCAAGTAAAGCCGGTCGGCGCAGGGCGGCATCGCGTCCGGCGGCATAGGTGTATGAAAGGTTGCGGACCTGAATAATGGCCTCGTTCATGGTAACAGTTCCTCCGCGATGCGCTGCTCATCCAGGGCCAGTGGGGAGATGGGCAGGCCGGCGGCACGCAGACGCGCGGCCAGTTCCAGCGGTTCAGGCACAATCAGCTTCAAGGCCCGCAGGCGCTCCAGGTCGGAGAAAATGGCGGCGGGTCTGCCCTGCATGAGCAGGCGTCCGCGCTCCATGACCAGGATGCGTTCGGCCTCCATGACCTCTTCCAGCAGATGGGTAACGTGAATGATGGTCAGACCATACTGCCGATGCAGGTCATGCAGCAGTCTGACAATCTCGCGGCGCGAAAGCGGATCAAGCTGTGAAGTGGCCTCGTCGGCGATGATGCAGCGTGGACGCAGGGCCAGCACGCCCGCGATGGCGAGCCGCTGGCGCTGTCCCCCGGAGAGACGCTGCGGCGCCTGCTTGCGCAGATGCGCGAGGCCGACCGCCTCCAGCGTCTCGCTGACGCGCGCGGCGATCTGCCCGGCTGGCAGTCCGCGCATAGTCAGCGCCCAGGCGACATCATCCTCGACGATAGTGGCAATGATCTGATTATCAGGCTGTTGAAAGATCATGCCCACGAGATCGCGCACGCGCCGCTGCTTGCTCGAATCGCGAGTATCCATACCGGCCACCAGCACATGTCCGCTGACCGGCGTAAGCAGAGCATTGCAATGGCGGGCCAGGGTCGATTTGCCGCTGCCATTGTGGCCCAGGATAGCCAGGTATTCCCCATCGCGCACGCTGAGATTCACATGCGCCAGCGCGGGTGGCGCCTCGTCCTCGTCCCTGGAACGCGGATAGGTATAGCTCACGTCTTGAAACTCGATCAGCGCCATCCTCTTCTCCTTTGTCCTTTCCCGGCCTTTTCCCTGGCCTCGCGCTCCAATCTGCGCTGGCGCAGACGCGCTATATTCAAACGGCGCACTTCACACTTGAGATGTTTGAGCACAGCAAAGCGCACAAGCAGCCAGCGAGGCAGGAGCCAGCAGAGACCCTCGGCCAGGGCCAGCAGCCAGCCCTCCAGCAGATAGCCCGGAAAGGGGCGCACCTGATAGCCCAGCACGCGCAGGAAAAAATTGACGACGAAATAGACCGCCAGCACCAGCGGTACGCTGACCAGGCAGGAGATCAGGTAGTAGAAAAATGGCCAGTGCGCGAAGCCCCACTGCACAAAGCGATCAAGCTGCGGATACACATACTGCAACCAGAAGCCTCCCAGGTGGAAAAAGCTGACCACCTGATAGGCGATGTTCGACAGCGCGGCATAGCTCTGGTGCAGGCCGCGCAGCAGAACCAGCGCGCCTCCGCCGACAAAGACGTAAAAGAGCAGAACCGCCCACAGCGCAGCGCCTCCGCCGATCACCCCGGTCAGAAAAGTGAACAACGGGTGCAGGCGCAG
>DASZXF010000885.1:0-3060 GCA_035546055.1 Ktedonobacteraceae bacterium | reverse complement strand
CTCGCTGCCGATGGAGAAGATGCCGAGCTGGTCGAGGCGGTCCGGGCGCAGGCTGCTGACCTCGGCCATGTGTGCCCAGATGCGGTCTTCCAGTTCGCAGGCTTTTTCATGCGTGATTTCGGCGTCGATTTCCAGGCTGCTGCAAGGCATGCCATTGTACTCGGCCTGAAAGGTGCGCAGGGGCGAGGATATGGCGCCGCTGGACTCAATGAGGCCGTCCAGATCAATTTTTGGCGCGTGTTCTGGCTGGATCATGCGCACATTGAGGTGGGCCAGGCTGCGCGTTTGATAGTACAGGTTGCCGCGCGAGAAGCGCACAATCATGTCGGCGAAGCGCTTCTGAGGCTGAATATAGAGATAGCTATCGCGCCGACGATCCGCGATCTGCTGGCGCACCTGATCGACGGTATAGCCGCGCGAGGTGCTGTCACGGATGATTTTCCATTGTTGTTGCAGAGCGTTTTCCGGGTCCAGGTAAATGCGCACGTGGGCCAGGCTGCGCAGTTCGGCGGTGAAGAGGGGGTGCAGGCCATGAACGATGATAATTTCGGCGGGCGCGACCTCTTCGGGTTCGCCAAAGGTGCCGGTGGCATGGTCGTACACCGGCTTGATAATCGCTTCGCCGCTGGCGAGGCGTTGCAGGTGATCCGTCATCAGCGCCAGGTTGTTGGCGTCAGGATGCAGGGCACTGATGCCCGCGCGTAGACGAGCTGTGCGATCAAGCAAATGATAGTCGTCCAGGCAAATATGCTGAATGCGTTCCTGGCCAAAAACCCGCACCATGCCATCTGTGAGTGTTGTCTTGCCTGAGCCACTATCACCGCACACCGCGACGAGCAAAGGCTGTTGAATCCCCGTTTTTCCTTGCATATTCTACCGCTCAGCTTGATCCCCACATGAGCTTCTAGCGGTGAAACGCACGATCGCAGCCCTTGGGATCGTTGGCAGGCGCACGCTGAAGCCGTGCCTTCCCAGGGAGGAGGCCCGCTGTCGTGTTGCCTGGAATTATCTCTTAGATATAATAGCAGAGAAAGCGCTATCCGGCTATAGGGAAACCGTGAGAAACAGCCGTGGGCTTCTCGAATTGGCTGAAAGCAGATACAATAGAAGGTGAAACGTGGTCGTGTCAATATATTGAAAAAGAGAGCTGGCATGGAGCAAAGATTTCTCACTATTTTACGGCAGCGCCCGATGCTCGCGGACGGAGCGATGGGGACGCTTTTATATGCGCGCGGTATTCCCTATGAACAGTGTTTTGACGCGCTGAACCTCAGCCAGCCGGAACTGGTCGGCGGCATTCATCGCGAATATATTAACGCGGGCGCGGAGGTCATTGAGACGAATTCTTTCGGGGCGAACCGCATCCGTCTGGCCGCGCATGGCCTGGAGGGCCAGGTGCGCCAGATCAACCACCGGGCCGCGCGCCTGGTTCAGGAGGCGCGCGATGTGACGGGGCGGCAGATCTTCATCGCGGGGGCGGTTGGTCCTACCGGTCTGCCTTTGCAGGCGCCGGATGAGCATCGCTTGAGCGAGCTACGGGCGATTTTCCGCGAGCAGATTGAGGGATTGCAAGAAGGGGGAGCCGATCTGCTGATTCTGGAGACCTTCACAAGTCTGGCCGAACTGCGCCAGGCAGTGCTGGCGGCGCGGGAAATTGGCGGACTGCCGGTGGTGGCTCAGATGAGCTTTAACGAGGATGGACATACGCTCTCAGGTCAGTCGGCGGCGCGGGTGGCGATGGTGTTGCGCGACCTGGGCGTAGATGTCATCGGGGCGAATTGTAGCGTCGGCCCGGCGGCCACGCTGGATGTGCTGCAAGAGATGCTCGCGGAGTCTGAGCGCGGCATTCAGGAAGGTTATGCTCCCCAGCTCTTTTCCGCTCAACCCAACGCCGGACTCCCCACGCGCATTGGCAACCGCTTTTTCTATGTCGCTACTCCTGATTATTTCGCTGATTACGCGCTGCATTTTGCCCAGGCCGGGGTGCGTTTGATCGGTGGCTGCTGCGGGACCACGCCGCGCCATATCGCGGCCATGCGCCAGGCGCTGGACGAGAAGTATGGTTCACTGGAACAACATCCCGCGCTGACTGCCAGCGGCGAGCGGGTGACGGTGGCCAGCAATGGACAGGCCGCCATCGCTCGTTTGCTGGAAGAAGAGGTTATTTTGCCGCAGGAAGGCTACATGACTGGCTTGCAGGAGAAGCTGCGCGCGGGCAAGTTTGTCGTCAGTGTCGAACTCGATCCGCCCAAGGGTCTGAATCCAGCCAAGTTATTAACGGGCGCGGCCATGTTGCAGGAGGCGGGCGTGGATTGCATCAACATCGCCGATAGTCCGATGGCGCGGGTAAGAATGGGCTGTATTGCCCTGGCCCGCCTGATTCAGGATCACCTGGGTCTGGAGACCATCATTCATTTCACCTCGCGCGACCGCAACCTGATGGCTCTGCAATCCGAACTGCTCGGCGCTCACGCGCTCGGCATTCGCAACATTCTGGCCCTGACCGGCGATCCCCTGCGCGTGGGTGCGTACCCTAACACCACCGGCGTCTGGGATGTCGATTCGGTGGGTCTGATTCAGGTTCTGCGCGGTTTGAATGAAGGACGTGATGCCGCTGGCTCCTCGATTGGCGCGAAAAGCTCTTTCTATATAGGAACAGCCCTGAACCTCAATATGACGGATGAACAGGTTGATGAAGAGATCGACAAATATCAGCGAAAACTTCAGGCTGGCGCGCATTTCATCATGACGCAGCCGATTTATGAAATGGCTCCTCTCACCCGTTTCCTCGCGCGCGTTGGTACGCCGCCCGTTCCCCTGATTCTGGGCTGTATCCCTCTGCACAGCTCGCGCCATGCGGAATATCTGCACAATGAAGTGCCGGGCATCACCATACCCGATGCACTGCGCGAACGGATGCGCAAAGCTGGAGAACGGGGGCATGAAGAGGGGTTGCTGGCGGCGCAAGAACTGCTCGGCGCGGCGCGTAGCCAGGTGCAGGGCGTGTATCTCATGCCCTCCTATGGTCGCTATGACATTGTTGGAGCTTTGACGCGTATG
>DASZXF010000884.1:0-4979 GCA_035546055.1 Ktedonobacteraceae bacterium | reverse complement strand
CTGTTCTGCGCGCGGTAGCGGCTCAGGAGGCCGCCGCCTGAACCGGCTCCGACCGGCTGCGGCTGGGAATCGTCGCTCGCGCCGAAGTTCTGCTGGCGATGACGATATGGCGAGGACTGGGCGGGCAGGGACAGACCCGCCAGGCCAGGGCGCAAAATCGAGGACGTTTGCGCCTCGCCCTGGGCCTGCGCGCCGGACGGAAAGGCCGGCTGACCCATCAGAGCATCCGTCGTAGATGGGAAGGCCTGCTGGCCGAACCCAAAAGAACTGGACGGGAAAGCCAGTTGCTCTCCCGCGAAAGGTTCAGATGGAAAGGCCTGTTGCCCTGTCGCGAAGGTGCCAGACGGGAAAGCCTGCTGATCGGTTGTGAACGCGCTGGCCGGAAAGGCCGGCTGATTGCCCAGAAGCGCGGCGAAAGCCGAGGTGGTCTGCTGCTCCGGGGCGACTGACGCGCCGAGGGGCGAGAACTGCTGACCCATCCAGGCCGGCTGGGGCAGCGGGTTGCTCTGGAATTGAGTCTGCTCGGCGGCAAAGGCTCCTCCGCTCGGCGGCGTTTCCATGTTCATGTGCGCGAAATACGCCGGGGTGGGCATCAGCGTTTCGGTCGTGCGCTGCGCGGTCAGAGCTGGCGTCAGGTTCTCAGTCGTGCGCATCACGTCATTAAAGCCGGTAAAGAGCGAGGCCGGCTGCTGACCGCTGGCGCGCAACTGCTCCCACGGACTGAGGGCCGTCGGCGTGGCGGCGGCTATTGCCGGCTGTGGAGCCAGGCGGGAAGCGCGTCTGCCGATCAGCCAGGCCCACGCGGCCAGGAAGACCGCCAGCGCCAGCACGAGCAGCACAACCATTGTGCGCGTGCTTCCGCTCATCGCGCTCTGCGTCCCGCTCGTCGCGGTTTTCGGCTGCGCCACCGGCGTCACCTGCGGATAATACGTGCTCTTGCCGGACGCCTGCTGCTGGAGATCCTGCGAAAGCTCCTGGCCCTGGCGCTTGAGATCAGGCGCAATCGTTGGCGTAGGCGTCGGCGGCGGCGGAGCCTCGGCGCGGTACTTCTGCATCAGCGTGACCACCTTACCGGCCCAGAGATCAGATGTGGATGTGCCTACATATGGATGAGAAATAGAATAAACGGTTGTCAGGCCACGATTAATGTAGACCTTTTTCATCATATAGAACCAGTAATTGACCGCATCGGTATAGGAAGGATAGATCGTGTAGCCATCGTAGGCCGAAGGATAGCCCACGCTGCCGCGCACACTGCCCGGATTGCGGTCCGCCAGTCCCACGCCAGCCGCGCCATCGTTCGTCTCAGTCCACCAGACCGCCAGGGCAAAGGCGTCATCGATATTGTACGTGCGGGAAGCAGCTTCGACCGCCTTGCCCGTACCGACCATCGGACTGCCAACCCGCTGGAAAACCGCGTCAACGTAAGACGCAGGCAGAGAAGGCGGGCCAACCACGTTATCGCTACTGGCATAGCTGGAAGTGCTCTGCTGGCTCAACTGATAGAGCAGAGCTATCCCGCCGCCTGCCAGCATAATCACCAGGCTCAGAGTCAGAACATGTAAGAGGCGTTTTTGTGCAGGTCTTTTCTTCATAAGGCCATTTCTCTACAACTACTGAGCAGAGTTCTCGACAGATTATCCGCTGTCCTGTCCGGCCTCATCCTCGCGTCCGTCAGTTATTCGCCAGAGCGCCTCGCGCCCTGCCGATCACCCGGCAACGTTCCCTACACCTCACCTCTTCCCGGCTCTGCTCGTTCGCGGCGCGAACCTCACCTGGCCCGTTAGCCGCCCGACACCATGCTCCGTGTCTTTAAAGGGCTGTGTTTCTCCACATCACCCTGCATAAAACTGTGTCATCTCACCGCGCACATATCCAACTTCGCATATGTGAGCCATTGTACCATGCCCACGCCGTCCGCGCCGAAAAAAGGCCTGTTTATAGGTAGTATCTCCCATTGAGCGCGTCATTAAAAGCACTCCACCGCTCCTCTCCAGAAAAAATGCCCCCAATCGACCCGCTCTCGCAAATCACCCCGTAGCAGCCGTGTGTGAGGCAGAGCAGATCCCCTGGCTGAGGATGCTCCGAGCGGCAATCGTCGAGCATGAGTTTCTGGTCCGCTTGCCGTGTTTTTCGCAAGAGCAAGATCCACAAACCCGCTACTTCTTCCCTGCTCTTTGGATGCCATGCTCTGCCATACGTTCAATATGGTAGTGTTTGTAAAAAGATCAGTTGACCCCGCGCGACCGGGTGAGGACGTGCGGAAGAGGGAGAACGCGTGTGTTTTCTCGACAAACGGAGAACTCGACAGGAGTTTATCCAGGCTGGCCTCAGCAGCCTCGTTCCAGAGCACTGCTGCTCCTGGGCGAAATCGTGGTCTTGCTCATTGCTGCGCTCATCCCGGCCTGGGGCGGCTTTTATCGAGCTGACTATTATAGCCGTTTTGTCCAGGGCACCTGTACTATTATCAGTGGGGCAGTGACGAGCGACTATCACCATACCAAAAATGGTGGCTACACGACCTATGCTCCTACTTTTACCTATACCGTTGCTGTGCCTGGAACCTCTGGCGTGTACAGTTCGGGCTATCAGGGACCTGACCGGGCGTCTTTTTCTGCAAGGAGAGAGGCCCAAAATATCGTCAAGCAGTATGCGGTCGGGACGACGATGGCGTGCTGGTATAATCCTGCCAATCCTCAAGAGGCGTTTCTGCTCTTTCAAGGCTATTCGCAGGCACGCGCCTGGATCGTCTTCGGGGGAGCCTTTTTCTTGACCGGGCTGGCCCAACTGGTCACCTTGCTGGTCTGGTATCACTGGGTGCGTAAGTTTCTGATCTTACGCGAGCGCGGCCAGATGACGCGTGGCCTTGTGATCCGGCACGAAACCCGCCGGAGTAACAACAGCTCGTACATCGTCGCGATTATTGAGTATACCGGGATCGCCTTCGATCAGCGCCCCATGCGGGAAGAACTGACGGGACCGGGACATCTCTCTCTCAGGAGCCAGGTGCCTGTCTGCTACGATCCCTATCGTCCAGGCCGGGCCAGATGCGGCAGTCGTCCCACCGGGAACGATATCTGCGGCGCGATCTTTGCCACGCTTCTCCTACTGGTTGCGCTGACCGGGATCGCCTGTTTGATCACCTTTCTGGCGGCGTAGAAGTAAATAGCTCCGGCATCTCACCCAAAAACCCTTGACATGTCATTAAATTCGGACTATAATCATGACATATCATCGATGATGCATCATGGAAATTGTAAGGAGCGACATTCTGATGGACCGGGCGAACGAGCTACGTTACCTGATTCTGGCAGCACAACGGGAAGGTTCTCGTCTTTTCAGTGAGCAGATTCGCCCGCTGGGCCTTACCCCTGCCCAGGCCGAAGTGCTCGCTGTGATTCACGAAGCGCAACCTCTTTCCCTGGTCGAGGTTGGGAAACGTCTCGTCTGCGAATCAGGCAGCCCCAGTCGTCTCGTAGATGGCCTGGTCAAAGCTAAACTCATCGAACGTATCCCATCCTCTACCGATCAGCGGAAAGTCTCGCTTACCCTCACCGAACACGGAGAGTCCCTCTACCAGCAGGTAGCACAAATTGAGCAATTCTTCACCCACCTTGTCAACAGTTGGGGTGATCAGACCACGCTCGACGCGGTTATATCCGCGCTCTGGCAATTTGTGGGCGACAAATCCGCTGGCCAGGCTCTCGCCCGGCGCTTGCAACGGGATACACCATAATCCGGGCGACCTCCTGCGGTCGTCCTCAGTACGCCATTTACGCTCAACACACGCCTATCAAAAGGAGAGAATCCGCCATGATCCGCATTCACGCCATTCAAACAGGAACCGTGAGCATCAAGACCGCCCAGCTCGAAGGGCGAGGCCAGGGAGGGCAACGACTCCTCAATGTCCTCACCGATAAAGCATGGGTCGGGCCAGTCCCCATCTACGCCTGGGTGATTGAGCATCCCGAAGGTCTCATCGTTGTCGATACCGGCGAAACCGCCCGCACCGCCGAGAAAAGCTATTTTCCTCGCTGGCATCCCTTCTTTCGACTCGCAACTCGCCTCTACGTCAGCCCGGATGATGAGATAGGTCCACAACTGCGCCGCCTTGGCATCGCGCCCCGCGACGTTCGGTGGGTCGTTCTCACTCACCTGCATACTGATCACGCGGGCGGTCTTGCCCATTTCCCAGCCTCAGAAATCCTCATCGCTCGTGGCGAATATCAGGCCGCCAGAGGCCTCGCGGGCCGCGTTCAGGGCTACCTCCCGAACCGCTGGCCCGAATGGCTTCAGCCGCGCCTCATCGACTTTGCCCAACGGCCCGTGGGTCCATTTCCTACCAGCCTCCCGTTGACCAGTGATGAAGACATCATGCTGATCTCTACACCCGGTCACACACCTCATCACCTGTCCGTCCTCGTCCGCGACGGCGACCTCTCCTATATCCTTGCCGGCGACACCTCCTACACCGAGCAGCTCATGCTCAAACACGTAGCGGATGGCGTCTCCCCCAATCCAACCATCGCCCGGCAAACGTTGAGTCAGTTGCGAGCTTACGCACAGAGCACCCCGACCATCTACCTCCCCAGCCACGATCCAGACTCAGCAAAACGCCTGGCGGCCCGCACAACCGTCTCTTTTCAAGAGTTCGCTCCTGTTTGAGTACAACACAGTCCGCATACACAGAGATGCCAGGATTTGCGCCGGACCAGCCGGGGTCTGGCGCAAAGCTCAGATTGAGGCCGCCGCTTGTTTTGCCACGAGTGCATAGGTATACTTGAGGCAGAGAAGAACGCTGAAGGGGGAACTGATGACTGACTTGAGGAGGGCCAATTTGAGCCTGGAAGAAGCTTTTAAGGAAGAGGAGAGCTAAATGAATTGGGCTACGATGGCGATAGAGAAGCTCAGGAGTGGACAGGAGGCGCAGGTGCGACCGCGCGGGCATTCGATGAAAGGGAAAGTCAATGATGGGGCGC
>DASZXF010000883.1:0-2292 GCA_035546055.1 Ktedonobacteraceae bacterium | reverse complement strand
GCGGCAGGCTTCGACCAACGCGAGGGCGAGAGGGGCCGGAGGGTGCCCTCCGGGGCTGGTGTTCCGGTGCCCAAGGGCCACGGCTGATTCATCTGGGGATTAGGCAGGTGGACTGCGAGCTTGCCTTTACAAAATGACTGGACATTCCTGCGGCCCTCAGCGACTCTGAGGGCATGGCTGCTAGCATCACGCCCGAAGTTGATTTGCTGGATAGGGTCACGGTTCGCCTCCTGGCCGAGAACGAAGTGGGGCAGTTTAACTTCTACCTGGAAAGAGAGCATTACCTTGAGAGCAGCCGCTTTGCTGGCCAGTCTCTGCGCTACGTGGCCGAAGTGGACGGGCAGTGGGTGGCGCTGCTAACCTTCAGTGCGGCGGCGTTGCACCTTAAAGCGCGCGAGCGGCAGATTGGCTGGAGCCCGCGCCAGCGCGCCCGGCGCTTGGGCCTGGTGGTCAACAATAGCCGCTTTTTGGTGCTGCCAGAGCGTCAACGCTACCCCAATCTGGCCTCGCGGGTCATGGGGTTGGTGTTGCGCCGTTTAAGTGCCGACTGGCAAGAGCGCTGGGCTCATCCGGTGCTGGCGGTGGAGAGCTTTGTAGACGAGTCGCTTTATCGGGGCACCTGCTATCGGGCCTGCGGTTTTCAAGCCGTCGGCGCCACCGAGGGCTTCAAGCGAGCGAGCCGGGACTTTTATGAGGAGCATGGTCAGCCCAAGCAGCTCTACTTGCGTGAACTGCGCCCCGGGGCTTTTAAGCGCTTGCGCCAGGCTCGTCTTCCCAAGGAGTTGGCCGCTTATGAGGCCGAGGTCACCGGACCGTGTCCGTTCCGCGCTCCGGCGCTGGAAAGTTTGCTGGAGCGTTTGGGTGCCTTGCGCGATGGGCGCTACGGTCATGGGCTGCGGCACAAACAGCGTTTTATTCTGGCCAGTGCGGCCGTCTGCACCCTCATGGGCGCCTGTGGCTACCGCGCTTTTGAGAACACCTGCAGGAAGTTTACCCAGCGCCAGCTCCGCGCCCTGGGCTGCCTCCCAGATGAGGAGGACGGGCGTTATTACCCGCCGAGCGATTCGACTTTCCAGCGCGTGCTCAATAAGGTCGATGCGGTGGCCGTGGCCCACATCATCGGAGAGTGGCTTGCCCAGCAGGAGATGGGGGCCTTGGCGCAGTTGGCCATTGATGGCAAGGTGCTGCGCGGTAGTGGCCGCCACGATGGCAAACCCCTGCAGTTGCTCTCGGCCGTGACGCACCACCTGCGCCTGACGCTCGACCAAGTGGCCATTGAAGAGAAGAGCAACGAAATCCCCGCCCTTAAGCCGCTACTCAAAAAACTGGATTTGCCTCCGGGAACTTTGATTACGGCTGATGCGATGCACTGCCAGCAGGAAAGTGCCCGCTTTATCACCCAGGGGCTGGGAGGCGATTACCTCTTCGGGCTCAAAGGCAACCAAAGCGGGATCCTAGATAAAGCCCAACGCCTGCTGGTCCAGCAGGGTTTTCCCCCCTCAGGGCATCTGGGAGAAAGCACACGGGCGCTTTGAGCGGCGGCGTCTGGCCCGGGTGGCCGTGACTCCTGAGGAGATCGGCTTGAGCGGCTGCTGGCAGGTGATTGCCGTCGAACGCTATTCCCAAGGCCAGCATCAACCCAAGGAATCGGCCTCGCTGGAAATCGGCTGCTATGCCACCAGCCTGGCCTTTCAGGAGCGTGACGAGCAGGAGTTAATGGCGGCCATTCGCGGCCACTGGTCAGCCAGCGAGAACGGCACCCATTACCGGCGCGACGTCAGTTTCGGCGAGGATGCCTGCCGCACGGCTGCTCGCCAGGGCGCAGCTGTGCTGGCCAGCCTTCGCAACCTGGCCAACGGCATCTACGAACTTCAGAAGGAGCGCAAAACCACCACCGCAGACTCGCTCAGGTCCTGGTGCCAACAGCAAACCTTCACAACGGTGTGGCCCATCCTCAATCGATGATTAACTCACCCGGAGCCCAATTGACTTTCAGGGGTGCGCCAGACCTGATCCGCCTGGTCACACCCCAGATGACGGACCCAATACGACCTGCGAGAGTGCCGGGCGCCGCAAAAGGACTCAAAACCCGCGGCACGCCGACTCTCGGGCAAGGTTAAGCAAGCCCGCCAGAAAGAGGCTAATCCGTCTCCTGCCCAAAACCAGATGAATCAGCCGTGCAGGGCGGGCCGACGGTTCAAGGCGGGAACTTGCGGCCGTGAGAGGAATCGGGTAGGGTGATACCCTCTCGGGGCGAAGGCTGGCGAGGACGGACTTGGGTTGGGATGGGGA
>DASZXF010000882.1:0-5046 GCA_035546055.1 Ktedonobacteraceae bacterium | reverse complement strand
GGGACAACCCCGCCAGTTGAAAGGCAGGTATCCTATGATACGTTCTCTTCCTGTTCCCGATCTCTCTGCAATTGCTGGCCACCCCCACGCCAAACGCGCGCTGGAAGTGGCGGCGTGTGGAGGGCACAATCTGGCGCTCATCGGTGGGCCAGGGTCTGGCAAAACGCTGCTCGCGCGTGCTCTGGCGGGCCTGTTGCCTCCGTATGGACAACGGTTGGCGCGCCCCCTGGTCGAGGGGCAAGACGCCATGACCTGGGTGGAAGAAGCGCTCCGTGGACATCGTGGGTCGCTGGACCAGGCGAGACATGGCGTTCTTGTGTTGGATCGGCTCGATTGCTTCGGCTATTCGTCGGTGCAGATTCAGCGGATTGCTACCGTCTTCGATCAGGCGGTGGATGTGCAACTGGTGCTCACGGCTCAGCCCTGCCCCTGTGGCTGGACGGGCGATCCGCTCCGTGAGTGTCACTGTAGCGTTCGCCTGATCCAGCGGCATCAGCAGCGCCTGCGCGCGCTGCTGGAACGGATGGCGCTGACTGTCGAGCTTGCGCCGCCTGAGGCAGAGCATCTGCTGGACACGCGCGCTTCCGAAGGGTCCGCACGCGTGGCGGCGAGGGTCCGTGAAGCAGCGCAGCGACACCAGCAACGGTTCGTCGGAGTATCCACTCGACGGAATGCGGGTATGGATCATGCGCAGATCCTCCGCTGGTGTGCGCTGGACGCTCCGGCGCAGACGTTGTACAAAGCGGCCTTCCAGCAGTTGCGCTGGTCCGCTCGCACCGCCGATACGGTTCTGAGCGTTGCCCGAACCATCGCGGATCTGGCCGAGAGCGACCAGATCCACGCCAATCACCTGGCGGAGGCGATTGGGTATTCCCCCCGTTAAACAGATTCGTCGGATACGCGAGCCACCTGCCTGACCATGCAGGGGTTCGTCGTGTGTTTCAGCAGGAGGTGTCTGCCTGTGATTCAGGAACAAACCTTGCAGGAGCATGTCCAGATTTCCCTGTCGCGGCAGGTGGCTGCCGCGATTGGTGCGCAGCCGCATCATTGTGCGCGCAATGCCTGGCGTGCCCTCATCGAATGGCCTGAGCGCTTTCGCGAGGAAGGGCATCTGGTCGAAGGCTGGTGTGTTGTCGAAGACGCCACCAGCGTGGCGTTGGTAGAACATGTCTGGTGCAGCCTTCCCGGTGACGCAATCGTTGATCCCTCGATTCTGCTTCTGGTCGATGCTTCGACCCCGGTCTGCTACTTTGCAGGTCTGAGACGAACCTACGCCGAAACCGAAGCCCTGGAGGGAGCACTGTTTCCCCATGTTCGCTTTGACGGCATTCATGGAAATGATGGCCTGGGACACCCTGGATATAAAGCCGCATGGCGTGCCGCTCGGAGGAAGACGTATTCCCTGGCCCTGGCTCACAAGCCGCCCAAAACGTTGCATTTCCAGCGCGCACGTCGCCTGGACGAACCATCCGCTTCCCACGCGGAAGAGGAGGAAGCATCGCTTCCCATCATCGAGGGGGACAGCCTGGATCTCCGGCGGTCCCTGGAAGCCAGTCACCAGATCCAGGCCATCCCCGAACAGTGCTGGTACAACGCACGCCAGGCGATGCTGGAGATGCCCCATCCCTTTTTGACCGCGACATATATCGAGGGGTGGGTCGTTGGGGTATGGTCGAATGCCATCCGTGTCAGTGAGCATGGCTGGATCTGGACCCCACGGACGGGCATTGTTGATCCGTCCATCGTCTTGGGGGCGGTCCCCAAACGATTGCGCTATGTGCCGGGCATTCGTCTCTCCTGGTTGGAACTCCAGCCGTATCAGACCACCCGCCTGCCACTCGCCCGCGACGGCTGGCCGGATCAGCTTCCGTATCAGGAGGCGTGTCGGATCGCGTTAGAGCATGCGGAAGCCCTGGCCTGGGAAACCGGGTTGCCGATCCTCATCGAACCAGGAGGCGCACGCAGCATTCGCCTGGTGGATGGCACTCTTCAGTTCAGCGAAGTTGCCTGGGATATCCCGTCCCGTCCCTCGTTCTAACCTGTTTTGCTTTTTCCCTTCTCATGCGGTGTTTCCACATTCCTCGCAAGCGGAGCCACGGCACGGCTTCGCTATCGCTTTCTTTGTACCAGATGAAAGGAAGGGTTCAGATGTCTTTCTCTTCGCTCACCAACGATCCTGACAAACGGCAAGTGCAAACAGAGGCCGAGATTGCGGCTCTCTTTGATGGAACCATCTCGCTGATCGCCTCCATTCGCTGCGATGGCACCGGCACGGGTCCTCACCATCGCCGGGGCTTCCATCATCTGAATCTGTATCCAGCCTCACCATACGAATTCATCACGCTGGCCCAGGCGCAAACCTTTGCGCGTCATCACGGCTGGCAACGCAAGCAACGAGATGGCCGCCAGGTCTGGCTGTGTCCCGATTGCCTCTAACTGCCACTATTCCCTTGTGTGGTGTTGTATCCCACACAGGAAAGAGAGAACCTCCATGACCACCTATTATCTGTATCATCATTTCCCTGATCCGTTGCCACCAGAAGCAGTCGGAGATCAGCCCTGGCTGGTCAATAACACGGCAGCATATAGCATGGTCGCGGTTATTGACGCCCCGGATGCCTCGCTGGCGGTGCATGCCGCCATCTGCAAAGCCAGGGGGCAGACGGTGCCACGCAAAACGGCGGTGCGCGCCGGCCATCTCCTGCGCGAAACTCTTCCAGGGGATGTGCTGGTTGCCAGTACCGACGCCTGGATGGTCCAGGTTAACGCTGCCGCTCCCCTGCGCAAGCTCTCGTATGAAAAAAGCCCGACACTCCGAAGTTTTGGGCAACGCGCCACCGTCGATGGCCTGGCCTGGTCGCCCGATGGTCGGCTGCTGGCGGTGGCCGAAAACGACCATCGGGTCGTCTTGCGAACCCTGGAGAGCAAAGGCGACTACCCACCTGCCTATACCCGTGGGGAATACGCCGCAGCGTGCCTCGCCTGGTCTCCCGACGGCACCCGCCTGGCGTCGGCTGGTTCTCGTGGGGAAGTCCATCTCTTCCGCCCGGCTCCCTGGCGCACCAGCGGCTATGGCGGGGGATATACCGGCTCGCTGCTCATCTGTGGCCATGAGGAAAACGATTCCTCGTATAAGCGTCTCTACGGGATCACCTGGACGCAGGATGGCACGCGCATTGTGGCAGGACGCGAGGATGGGTGTGTGCTCTCCTGGAATGCGTCCACCGGGCAGGACTATCAATGCACACCTCGCCATGCGAAAGCCATCACCGCGCTGGCCTTCTCGCCACAGGAGCCGCAGGTGCTGCTGACGGCCAGCGCGGACACGACCGTCCAGATCTGGGATGAAGTGGCAGCACAGGAACGGGTGCGCTATACCCATGCCGAACGCGTCCTGGCAGCGGTCTGGTCGCCGGATGGACGCCTGGTGGCGTCGTGTGAACAAACCGATCCAGTGATCCATCTCTGGGAGGCTCACACGGGACGCCTCGTCATGCGTATCCCGCTGTCTATCTACACAACGCAGAAGCCCACTATTCACGCGCTGGCGTGGTCACCTGATGGCGCGCTGCTGGCGGCTGGATGCGATGATCGAACCATTCAACTCATCGATGCGGCACATGTCCGGCATATTCAAACGTACTGGACAACCAGAAGTTATCAGGGGCAACAGGTCTACGCGCTGGCGTGGTCGCCCGATGGCACCCTTCTGGCCTCGGGAGGATCGGCAGGCACGGTCGATGTCTGGCAGGTCCGTCCTGCTGCTGCTCAATGGAGAGAGGGAACGCCCATGTCTGCCGATCCCATCCTGACAGGCATGTGAACCATCCCACCGTTTCACGCGCGCAGATGCGTGCGCCTCCAGCCGTTCCGCCTGATCTCCAAGGCATCTTCTGTTCGACGCGCGCATCCTTGCTGGAGGGATGCGCCCTCTTTGCTTGCTCTTGAGGAGGAACCCATGAAACAGCTCATCATTATCGATGCCCACGCCGGGCATTGTACCACCGGAACCAGTAACAAGGTCTGGACGGCTTGCCTCGCCGTAGAGTCTGAGGATCAACCAGACAACGTGCGAGCAGTGGATCTCGCCACCGTGCCACCGAACTCAGAGGTGGTCTTTCTGTGCGGACATGGACCATATGGAGCCGCCTTGCGCGTGGAGGAGCCCCGGAAAATGTCCCGGCAGGCGGCGCAGAATCTGCTGCGCAAAAAGTGGCAGGAAAAGGCCGGCAAAGGCTATGCGGCGGTGGCGTTTGACCCCTTTCTTCCCGCCTTTGGCCGCCCCTGGGGGTTGCCGTTGCTGCTGCCGGGAACGGCTCTCTCTTCTCTCAACCCGCCAGCGCCACCTGTCCTGGTGGAGACGCCAGTGGCAGGCACGGCGGACCCTGCATCATCGTTCCGATACACGGCAGCGCTGGTGAAAGCTGTCTCATTTGACCAGATGCTGGCACTGGTGCGCGAGGGATATACCGTCTCCGAAAAAGCGAATGGGGAACGCTGCCTGGTCGCCTTCGATGGGTCAGAGATGGTGGCCTACAATCGCCGTGGTCGCAGGACAACCGTTCCCCCGGAGGGTGCGTTGGCGTTACGGCAACTCGGCCATCCATTTGTGGTAGACGGCGAGCGCCTGACCCGCGACCAGGCTGGCCAGTATGTCCTCTTTGATGTCCTGGAATGGAATGGGGAGGATCTGACCGCGTTGCCGTATCGCACACGCTTGACGCGTCTGGTCCGAGGTATGCATCGTGTTGGCTTGCTCAAAGAGGCACGTCTCACGCCAACCATTGCGCAGGCACGCCCCAACAGCACGATTCCCCACCTCAGTGTTCTGCTGGGTGTACAGGGAGAAGCATACGCGCAGTCGATCCTTCAGAAAATTCAGGCCGCAGGCGGAGAGGGCGTAGTGATTCGCTCCCTGAGTGCTTCCTACGCCATGGGCGGTTTTAAATACAAATTTCTGGAGGATATCGACGCCTTCGTGATCGGAATAGAGCCAGGCGTCTCGGAGGGCAGCCTTATCCTGGGGATGGTTCGCCCCTCCGATCA
>DASZXF010000881.1:0-12041 GCA_035546055.1 Ktedonobacteraceae bacterium | reverse complement strand
TCATTGATGGCCTGCTGCCATTTTTGCTGGCCCTCAAGCGCATGAGCCTGGGCGGTGTGAATACCCGCCTGCTGAGTCAGCCCGACAAAGCCGACCACGATCAAAAGCAGGGTCAGCAACAGCGCACTGATAATCTGCGTGCGACGATGCGGGTTTGTCTGAGCCAGCATACCCAGGCCGGCGCGCACGCCAAAGGCGATCAAAATCAGGACAGCCACGACCAGCGCGACCACTCCGGCCACCGAGGCGCCTGCCGCCCAGTCCGAACCGGTAAAGAAGGTCAGCACAGCCAGCACGCCGGCCACGACAACAATACTGATGATAAAGGCCCAGAGCGGCAGAGGACGAATCAGCTTGCTTGGTTCGCTCGGTTGCGCGGGAGGCATACCTCCGGGTGCTGCATAGGCTCCCCAACTTCCCGACACAGGCTGCCCGGGAAACGGACCCGGAAAAGCGCCCGCTGGCATCTCATTTGTCGACGCAGTATAAAAGCCGCTGACCTGTCCCTGCATCGGCGATGAACCGCCGGGAACACCCGGCCAGGGCGCACCAGGCGGAAGCGCTCCTGGAGTCGGCTGCGGCGTATTGGGAGGCGCGGCACTGGCAAATCCCGCCACCGGAACCGCGCCAGGGAAGGCCGAGACCGGGATTGCGCCGGGAAAGCCGGGGGCTGGCGTTGGCGCAACTCCCTGCTGCGGATAGGCATAGCCGCTCCCCGCAACGCCCGGCGCGAAAACTGGCCCCTGCTGCGGATACGCCGCGCCCGGATAAAGCGGCGCAGGCGCAGGCGCGGGCAACGGACCAGACATCTGAGGCGCCCCTGCCAAAGGACCGGACGCTTGAGGCATCCCCGGCAAAGAACCCGATGGCTGGGACTGTGCCGGCGTGGGCGAAACTGGTGGATTGTTCGCTCCCGATCCGCTCTGAGGAGTAGATGGAGCTACATTCATAAATTCACTGCTTGCAGGAGCGGGCTGCGCGGAACTGGCGCGCAGGGTTGGCTCATCTTCCACCGCTCGCGGCGGGGTACTCTGCGCCGGAGCTGGCTGGATGGTATGAAAGGTCGGCATATCCTCGCCCGCTGAAGCCACGGAAGCTTCAGGCGCCGAGAAAAATGGCGTTTCCTGGCCGGGTGTGCTGGCGGCGGCTGGAGCCACTGGCTCTGGAGCCAGCGGGGAGCCACACCCTCCACAATATGCGGATTCGGAGGGGTTGCTCGCACCACATTTAGCGCATATCATAATGGGCCTCGCATCTTCCTAAAAAAGATTTTTCTGCTTCAATGTTGTCCAAAAAGCTTCTACCATATGTTGAACAACGTTACAAGAGGAAAAGAAATCCAATAACAAGATCGAGAACAAAGCGAACTAAGACCAGCTAAATAATACATGACCGGAGACGTAAAAGCAAGAAGTGAATCTGAGCAATAGGATGACCTTGCCGCTGCTGGAATTGAGGCGTGGTCACACCGCGCCTCAATTCCAGCAGCAAGATCATCAGTGAATGAACTGATTGGTATAAAGAGCATCAAAATCCATGCTCTTGAGCGGTTTGTTGTTTGAATCCAGTATTGCCTGGTGATCAAGCATAAAGCCCGGATAACCATGCCAGGCAGAGGCATCCTGCAAGCCCCACGCGCGCCCTTTGTCCACATAATGGCTGCTGAGAAAATCCTGGCTGGCAAAAACCAGCTCCTGATCCGGGAAGGTACCTTTGGGTGTTCCATCGATCAAAAGTTGCGCGGCCTCGTGTGGATGAGCGATGGCGTAATCGTATCCCTGCGCGGTTGCCTTCATAAAGCGCTGCAGCAGGTCGGCATGCTGGCTGATTTCCTGGGGACTGGTGATGAAGTTAGGAGTATAGTAATCAGGGATGCCGTAGGAGGTGACCGGAAACACGTTGAGCTTGAAGCCATCACGTTCGGCCTGGATGACCTCCCATCCCTCGTAAACCCAGGCAAAATCGATTTTTTTGGTCTCCAGAGCCTGCATGGTATCAATGCTCAGGGTGACATTCTTAAACGTCCCCTGCCCGCCGTCATGGCGAATCATGGCGCCGACCACTGCCGCTTCATAGGGCGCGCCAAAACCGCCATAGATTTTTCCATCAAAGTCGCGGGGACTCGCCAGGCGAGAACTGGCCAGGCTAACCAGCGCCGAGGTGTTGTGCTGCACAATGGCGGCGATGGACACAACCGGCTGATTCATAGCCGCGTCGGCCACAATACTTTCAGTCGAGCTGATGCCCACAGCGGCCTGGCCGCTACTCACCAGCGTATCCGGTGAAACCGTCGTATAGGGCGCGATGGTCAGATCAATGCATTGAGCAGCGTACCAGCCCTTCTGCCTGGCCACGTAGACACCCGTGTGATTGGTGTTGGGTGTCCAATCCAGGGCCAGTTTCATCGGGGTCAACTGGCCGTGACAGCTCGCCGCCGGTGTGGCCCTGGCAGAGCTGGACGAGGCGGCCTGCTGCTGATGCAGATACAGTCCGCCGATAATGACGATCAGCAGTACCGGAATAGCAATACTGATGATGAGACGATTGCGACGATTCATCGTCGTTTTCCTCCATGAAATAAGAAAACATACTATTATCGCAAGGGGGGCTGACCCGGCAGAGCGGGAGTCGCCCGTGATGCGTGATACCAGGGCAAGGCCAGGTATTCGATCAGGTTGACCAGACCGAAGAGGACCAGGCTTAAAAGAGCCGTCACCGCGATAACCGCGAAAACGACCGGCAGCGCGTGCGAGTTGGTCGCTGTGACCATGTAAATGCCCAGACCCTTCTCCGCGCCGACAAACTCCCCGGCTATCGCACCCGTCATGCTGTACGTGGCAGCGATGCGCAAACCGGAGAAAAAGGCCGGCAACGCCCCCGGCAGACGGACCAGCCAGAGCACCTGCCAGCGGCTCGCGCCCATGCTTTTGAGCAGTTTGAGCAGATCCGGTTCGGCGCTGGCCAGACCATCAGCCGTGGCGACGGCGATGGGGAAAAAGCAGTAGAGCATGACAACTATCAGCTTGGGCGTGAGCGTGAAGCCAAACCAGATGAGCATTAAAGGGGCCAGCGCGACTATCGGAATAGTTTGCGACACAATTAACAGCGGATACATCGCGCGCCTGGACCAGATGGAGAGGTCGAGCAGGATGGCCAGCACGAGTCCCAGGACCGTAGCGATGAGCAGACCCAGCACCGTTTCCAGCAAGGTCGGGATGATGTTGTCAGAGATAATGTCCCAGTTGCTCGCCAGGGCTTGAGCGATCATAGCTGGCGAGGGCAGAGATTGCGCCAGGGTGAGATTCGCGCGCACCGCCAGTTCCCAGAGCGCCAGGAGAGCCACCGCCAGCACTACAGCCGGCCCATAATTCGCGAACCAGCGCAGTTTCATAGCGTCTGCTCCTTGATGAGTAATGAAATCAGTTCTCGCTCCAGTTCAAGCGCGCGGGGATCGCTCAAAAGCTCGGCGCGGCGGGGACGTTCCAGCGGCACATCGACGACGCGCAACACACGCGCGGGACGGGCGCTGAGTACATAAATGCGATCCGAGAGCAGAATCGCCTCGCGGACATCATGGGTGATAAACAGCACGCTGGCGTGCATACCCTGCCAGAGATCAAGCAGCCACATCTGACAGGCCAGCCGGGTCAGCGCGTCAAGCGCTCCGAACGGCTCATCCAGCAGCAGAAACTGAGAGTGAAAAAGCACCGTGCGCAACAGGGCCACGCGCTGGCGCATTCCTCCCGAAAGGGTCGCTGGATAATGCCGGGCAAACTCAACCAGGCCAAAACGCTTGAGCAGTTCATGCGCCTGGACCTGGGCCTGCGCACGTGGCACCCGGCGCACGTCCAGGCCCAACATCACATTCTCCTCCACCGTGCGCCACGGCAAAAGCAAAGGCTGTTGCGGCATATAGCCGGCCTTGCCGGTGCGCTGCCGGTCGCGCTCGCCATCAATCAGCAGTTCTCCGGCGTCAGGCTGTTCCAGTCCGGCCACCAGGGTAAAAAGCGTGCTTTTGCCGCAGCCGCTCGGACCAATCAGCGAGACAAACTCGCCCTGTGCCACCTCCAGATCCACCTCTTGCAAGGTCGGCATAACCTGACGACCCTGACGAAAACTTTTTGAGACGCCTCGTAGCAGAAGCTTCGGCTGCTCCATGCGCCACACCTCCTCACAGACAACCATCCAGCGCTTCACCATCTCGTTCACGAAAATGAGCGAGATGTGCTAAGGGGCATACAAAAAGCCGCGTCTCAGCGAGGAGACGCGGCCAGGCGCACTTACTGTTATCTATCTTGGCCGAGTATCATCGCTGCTTCCCTCCGCTGGTATTATCCAAGATCAGGTTCATAGGGTCAGCAGTTCTCCGTGCGAACTGCCTCTCAGCCTCATGGCTCCCCTAGCAGCATAGTGATGCCTGTTATGATGGTTGTTACGAATGTGCAATATCGATCAGTGCGATATCTTCAATCCTTATTATAACGGATAGACCGCGTTTTGTGAAGCGAAAACCCGTCCGCCACACTCCGGGCACAGGCGCCGGGGACGCCATCCGCTTCTGCCAGGCTACACGGCCAGAGAAAAGGGGCGCAGCCGAGAAGATTTCTCAACTGCGCCCCATTAAAGAGCCAGCCTTTGCGCGCTGTCCCTTTAGTTGTTGCTACTTGATGGCGGCCAGCAGACTGAAGGCTGCCGGGTTGGTCATGGCCAGAACCGCCGAAGCGAGGAAGGTCAGCACGATCAGGGCAGCGGTGGCCAGGGTGATCGACGAGCTAAGACCCAGAGGGGTGCTCAGACGATCCTCTTTAACCGGAGCCTCGAAGTACATGGCCTTGACGACGCGCCCGTAGTAGACCAGCGAAACCACGCTGGCCAGCAGAGCGATGATGACCAGCCAGCCCAGACCTTCGCTCCAGGCAGCGGTAAAGATGAAGACTTTACTGACAAAGCCGGTCATGGGCGGAATACCGGCCAGCGAGAGCAGACAGAGAGCCGTACCCGCGCTGAGCAAAGGCGCGCGCCTGGCCAGTCCCCGGAAGTCCTCAATGCGCTCTCCGCCTGTGGCGTTAGCCAGAGCGATAATCCCGGCGAAGGCGCCGAGGTTGGTCAGCACATAGATCAGGATGAAAAAGAGGACCGCCGAGTTCCCATTGGGGTTCTTGCCGGCAAAGCTGGCAATAAAGCCAACCAGGATGTAGCCCGCCTGCGCAATGCTGGAATACGCCATCATACGCTTGACGTTGCTCTGCACCGCCGCCACGACGTTGCCCAGGATAAGGGTCAGCACAGCCACAATCGACATGATCAAGACCATCGAGTTGAGGTTGACCTGCCAGAGGCCACCGCCCATGAAGACACGAATCAGCGCGGCAAAGCCGGCTGCCTTCGAGCCTACGGAGAAGAAGGCCGTGGCCGGCGTGGGTGCGCCCTGGTAAATGTCGGGCGCCCACATATGGAAAGGCACCGCCGAAATCTTAAAGCCGAAACCAGCCAGGATCAGCACGCCAGCGATGAGAACCATCAGGTTGCCGTCATGCACGCCTTTCCCAATCGACGCGGCAATCTGCGTGAGATCGGTGGTACCGGTCAGTCCGTAGAGCAGGGCGAAGCCGTAGAGCAGAATGGCCGAGGACATCGCGCCCAGCAGCACGTATTTGACCGCCGCCTCAGCCGAGTGCTCGCTGCTGCGAATCAGGCCCGCCATGACGTAAAGCGGGATGCTGGTGAGTTCGAGCGAGATGTAGATGGTAATCAGCTCGTTCGTGCTCGCCATGAACATCATGCCCGCCACGGAGAAAAGCATCAGCGTGTAAAACTCGCCTTCGGCTTTGACGTACTTGTGAATATAGCTGTACGACGAAAGGATCATCACCGCCGCGATGATCAGGAAAATGATATCAAAGAACAGGGCATATTTATCAACGATAAACATCCCGAAGAAAACAGTCACCCCATGAGGACCGGCAAACTGAGGATCGAACTGCTGCATCAGGATAAAGAACAGTGGCACAACCAGTCCGATCAGCGCGACCCCGATGGTAACAACCCGGCGCTTGACAAACAGATCCACGGCCATGACCACCAGGGCCAGCAGAACCATGCTTATCTCCGGCGCGAGCTTATAGAGATCTGCGACATGAAACATACTACGACTCCTCTATTTGATCGCCACGAAGCCGTGCATCAGCGCCTGCAACGTCGGGGTAATCATATCGATCAGTATCGCGGGATAGATGCCCACGACAATAATCAGCGCGGCCAGCACAACCAGGGGGATAGTCTCGCGCACGCTGGCATCGGGCAGCCAGTGCCATTTCTGGTTAAACGGCCCGTAGAAAACGCGTTTGAGCATCCACAGCAGGTATCCGGCGGTCAGGATCATGGTGAAGACCGAGATAATCGTCACCGTTGGCCAGGAGGCATAGCTGCTGGTAAAGGTCATATATTCCGCGATGAAGCCGGCCAGACCGGGCAACCCCAGCGAGGCCAGACCAGCGAAGGTGAAGAGAGTGGCCAGCAGCGGCATCCGTTTGGCAACGCCGCCGAAGGCCGCGATCTCGCGGGTGTGCGCGTGGTCATAAATCACGCCTACGCAGAAGAAGAGCATACCGGTGATGATGCCGTGGCTGAACATCTGCACAGTCGCGCCGGTAATGGCCATCATGCGGAAGTCCGCGCCGCCCAGGCCAGCCGCGGCGGCCACGCCCAGGAGGATGATGCCCATGTGGCTGACGCTGGAGTAAGCGATCAGCTTCTTCATATCCTTCTGCACCAGGCAGATCGCCGCGCCATAGAGAATATTAATGGCCGCGATCACCGCCATCCAGGGCGCGAAGGCCTGCATACCAGCCGGCGCCACAGCGAGGCAGATGCGGATCAGACCATAGGCGCCCATCTTCAGCAGCACGCCGGCCAGGATCACGCTGACCTCGGTTGGCGCATCCGTGTGCGCATCGGGCAGCCAGGTATGGAACGGGAACATGGGGATTTTCACCGCGAAGGCCGTGAAGATCAGCAGGAAGATCAGCAATTGCGCGCCGACCGTGATGCCCAGTACCGTGATATTCCCACTCACCAGATGTTGCGCGAGGTAGTTGATGCTGGCGTCATAGGTGCCCGTCTGCTGACCAACCATGAAGTAGACCAGCAGGATACCTGCCAGCATAAAGATGCTGCCGAAGAAGGTGTAGAGCAGGAACTTCCAGGCCGAGTAGACCCGACCAGGCATCCCATGCTTCACCGTCTCGCTGCCCCAGATGCCGATCAGCAGGAACATCGGCGCCAGTTCGACTTCCCAGAAGAGGAAGAAGAGGAAGAGGTCCAGCGAGATAAAGACGCCCATCACGCCGGCTTCCAGCAGAAGCAGCAACGCCAGGTACTCTTTAATACGCGTTTTCTTCCAGCCACCCACCACCGCCAGCAAAGTCAGCAGAGCATTGAGCAGCACCATCGGCACGCTCAGACCATCAACCCCCAGGTGGTAATTGATGTTAAATTGCAACGAACCGGCAGTAAACTGAATCCAGGGAACATTGACCTCAAAGCGAGGATGCGCCAGATCGCCAAAGCCGCCGAAGCCGCCCTGGCCGAGAATCTGCGCCAGTATCCCAACCGTCACCGCCAGGGTAGCAGCTGCGAACAGCAGCGCCACCCAGCGCGCGACCTTTTCAGGAACGAGCAGCGCCACCAGGCCGCCAAGCACAGGCAGAAGAAGCGTCCAGGTAAGCGCGTTTGAAAAAATGGCTACCACAGCTTTATTCCTCCTTGTGCGAAGGCAACCAGCACGAGAACTACAACAGCCAGGGCCGCAACCCCGCCAAAGAATCCGTACATATACGATTGCACTTTCCCGGTTTCAGTATGCCGCAGACCCTTGCCCAGACCCGTCACCAGACCAGCCACGCCATTGACAATGCCATCCACAATCGTGGCATCGAAGGCCGCCGCGACATGCGCGATCCCCAGGAAAATGTATTTGGTCAGCCAGTAGTAGAAATCATCCAGGTAGAACTTGTGCAGGGTCAGACGATGCAGAGCGCGCAGCACCAGGTTATTCTCCACCACCTTATGCACCCGCTCCATACCAACAGCTCCATAGAGGAACCACGCCCACCCGATACCGGCGAAGGCAATAGCCACGCCCAACCACGTGCGCCCATCGGAGACAATTTCTGTAAAGCTAATGTTTTCAGCGCTGGGAGAGAGGTAGCTGAAGAGGCCAAACCAGTAGCCCGCGACAATCGAGGCCATGGCCAGCAGGATCAGCGGCAGCGTCATCTTCCAGGGAGCTTCGTGAGGCGTGCCCACGCCGCGATAGAGTTCAGGTTCGCCCTCCCGGCTTCCGCCGAAGCCGCCAAATTTACCACCCTTGCCGCCAAAGGCCACAATATACGCGCGGAACATGTAGAACGCGGTCAAGCCAGCCGTCAGCAAGGTCAGCCCCCAGATAGCGTAAAAGCTGGTAATGTGCGCGCCATTGGTATACGCCAGGCCAATAATCGTATCTTTACTGTAGAAGCCCGACAGGAACGGAAAGCCAGAGATGGTAAACGCGGCAATCAGGTAAGTAATCGCCGTGATCGGCATATACTTCGCCAGACCGCCCATCTTGCGCATATCCTGCACCTCCTCGTGGGTCGCGTGGTGCAGATTGTGGATCACACTACCGGCGGCCAGGAAGAGGAGCGCCTTAAAGAAAGCATGGGTAAAGAGATGGAACATGCCAGGACCGGCGCCAAACTTCTCAGGATCAACCGCGCCCGACAGACCCAGGCCGACAAACATGTAGCCAAGCTGACTGACCGTTGAATAGGCCAGCACGCGTTTGAAGTCCGTCTGCGTCAGCGCGGTCAGAGCCGCGTACAGCGCCGTGATCGTGCCCACCCAGGCAATGACCTCAAAGGCGGTCGAGCCAGAAGCGACGAAGATCGGGAAAGTGCGCGCGATCATGTAGACGCCAGCGGCAACCATAGTCGCCGCGTGGATCAGCGCGCTCACCGGCGTCGGACCCTCCATGGCGTTTGGCAGCCAGATCTGCAAAGGCACCTGCGCCGACTTACCAATCGCGCCGCAGAAGACCAGGATCATCGCAATGGTCAGCAACGTCGCATCGCCGGCGAAAGCATGGGGCACATTCTGGGCCAGGGCCGTGAAACTAAACGTCCCGGTTTTCCAGAAAAGGATCATGATACCGATGATAAAGCCCACATCACCAATGCGGTTCACCACAAAAGCCTGCATGGCAGCGGTCGCGGGCGAGGGACGATCCTCAGCCGGCTTGGCGCGTTTGTTGATCCAGAAACCGATCAGCAGGTACGAACTCAAGCCCACCAGTTCCCAACCGATAAAAATCACCAGGAAATTGGCCGCGAAAACAATCACCAGCATTGAGAAAGTAAACAGCGACAGGTACGAGAAAAAGCGCGCGTAGCCCGCCGAATTCTCCATGTACGACTGCGAATAGATCTGCACCAGCAGCGAAATCGTCGTCACCACCACCAGCATTGTCAGAGCCAGGTGATCGACCTGGAAGCGAAATTCAAAGGGGGCCAGAGCAGGCAAAGCCGCCCACTTCCAGCTCAGATTCAGATCGGTTCCAGCATAGCTCAGAACAGCGGGATTAAAGACCGAGTTCAGCAGCAGGTACCAGGAAAACACACAGGCCGCCAGCATGATAACGACCCCGACATAGGCACTGACCTTCGCGCCCATCGAGAGCGCCGGCACCTTGGGATCATCATCATCGCTGTGCCCGTGATCTCCATGTTCGTCCCCGTGGACAGCGGCTGCGCCATGCGCATCGTCATGGCCATGGCCGGCCTCGCTCGTGTCGGTCGCGCGCGGGCGGCTAGCCAGATCCCACATACGCGTACCGAAAATAATCACCACGAACGACAGCAACGGGGCGAAAAGGATCAGCCACGAATACTGATATACAGCCATATTATGTTCACCACTTCATAAGATTGATTTCGCCCACATCGACCGTGCTGCGTTTGCGATAGATCGAAATGACCATGGCGAGCGCGACAGCCGCTTCGGCAGCGGCAACAGTGATGATGAAGATAGCGAAGATCTGCCCGGTCAGGTACGTCGAAAACGGCTTGACCGTGTTATAGAACGAAAAGGCCACCAGCGTAATGTTGACAGCGTTGAGCATGATTTCAATGCCCATCAGAATAGCGATGGCGTTGCGCTTGGCCAGCGCTCCGTAGAGTCCGATACAGAACAACACAGCGCCCAGCGCCAGAAAATGATTGAGCGACGGATGTAGAATATCCATGAAAGCGTTAATCCTCCCGACCTATGACAATCGCCCCCACAATAGCTACCAGCAAGACCAGCGAGGCAATTTCAAAGGGCAGCACATAGCTGTAGCAGCCTGGGCTATACAGCAACTGGCCGATGTACGAAACATTGTCCGGGGGCAGCGCACAGGCCTGCGTGCCATACGCCGGAAGGCTCGCGGCGGTCCCGGCCAGCACTGTCGAATGCGTAAAGGTGCTCGCGACAATCACTCCCAGACAGACCAGGGCGCTGATAATCAGCGCGGCCCACCATGTCTTGCTGTTGGGGTTGGTAATCTGATCCTTGTTCTCCACACGCGTCAACATCAGCGCAAAAAGGATCAGAATCGTCACAGCTCCAGCGTAGATGAGAATCTGCACGATGGCGATAAACTCGGCATCCAGCAACAGATACACGCCAGCAGCCATCGCGAAGACAACGACCAGGGCCAGGGCGCTATGCACAATTTTCCGCGCCCCTACCACCATCAAGGCCGCGCCGACCAGAACGACGGCAACAACCCAGAAGAGGAGAGTGGCCATAAAAAAAACCTCCGATTTTTCGGATGTCCAGAAATAATTTCATAGGACGTGTGAGTGCGGCAGGGTAATTCCTTTGTAAGAGCGTCTGTGAAGCTTCCCATGTCACACAGCGATACCGAAATCTATACTCAATACTAATTGTATCATGGGTGTGCCCGTGAAAACACTTGTGTGGTACCCGGTCGATTCTAGCAGAATACAGACTTTCTGAAAAGGGGGACTTTTCAACCTGTCTCACAGGCCATTCCTTTTGTTCAGGATGGTTTTCAGGGGGTTCAGGCAAAGCCAGGGGAAGCCGGGCGATATGTCACCCGGCTTCCCCTGCGGTCAAACATGGGATCGTATTATGTAGAGCCGCATGCCCAGTCAGCGCTGTGGTTCATAGGTGAGCTTCACAATGCCCTTTGAGAAGCTCTTTGCCGCAACAAGCCTCAAGGTCGCATTTGCTCCTTGCCGAAAGAAGGGTTTCCCCTGTCCCAGAATAAGCGGATAGATCGAGAGGTCGAGGGCATCGAGCAGGTGGTGCTTGAGCAACGTTTCTGCGAGAAGACCATGCCCATAGATGAGAAGATCACGTCCTTCCTGCTGCTTGAGCCTGGTCACTTCAGCAACTACATCGCCACGCACAATGGTTGTGTTGTTCCACTCGGCTGTCTCCAGTGTCGACGAGAACACATACTTGGGCATGGCATTGATCCTGTCAGCCCACGGATCAGTGCGCCTCGGCCACATCCGGCGAAAATCCTCATACGTCGTGCGGCCCATCAACAGCGCGCTACACGCCAGCGCCTGACTCAATCCGTCGCGCATATACGCCTCGTCGCGATATTCAGCAAATCTTGAGACATCCGTCCCCGCGAAAATACCGTCTAACGAGACAAGAGTATACTCGATAATGTTGCGCATAAGATGGCATCCTTTCTTCTTTAAACAGATGTACGAGAGGAGTCAATCTCCTTTTATCTCTAAGAAACAGAACTGGCCCTAAACTCATCGTTCATGATCGGCAAATGCAGGAAGAGAACACGTGCCGCGTCGATCCAGTAAAAGGGCGAAAGTGAAATCCGCTGCTGATTTCGTCAGATCAGCCTCACCTGTCTGACCAGCACAGGTACCGGGCGATGGCGTGCATATGGAGGACGGACGATACCCGGAGCGGCGGCCCGCGCCCGCTGCCGATGGTCCTCAAGCCAGGGATGGCCGTCTTCATGG
>DASZXF010000880.1:0-3921 GCA_035546055.1 Ktedonobacteraceae bacterium | reverse complement strand
ATCCCATGTTATCCGCGCGGATCGGGCTTGCGAGATGCCCGGTCTGGCGGGTAAAAGCATCCCCGTGTCTGCTGATGGGGGACAATTTGTGATACAGTTCATTTCTGTTCAATGAAGAGAGCGGTACAATGGGAAAAACGGTACGTGGCAAAATGGCGAGACGAGGCTGGCGCAGTTGCTTCGTCTGGAGGAGAACGCGATGGAATCTGGCCTGCGCATCCGCTTGCTTGGCGATTTCAATCTGTTCTATGCTAATCAGCAGGTGACCAATCTGCATACGCTGCGTCTGCAAGCGTTGCTGGCTTATCTTATGCTGCATCGCGAGGCACCTCAGCAGCGTCAGACCCTGGCCTTCCTTTTCTGGCCCGAGGCCAGCGAGGCTCAGGCTCGCAATAATTTGCGTCAACTTCTTCATCAGTTACGCCAGGCCTGGCCAGATGTCGGACGCTTCCTGGCTGCCGATACGCACATCCTGCACTGGCGTGTCATCGCGCCTTTCCACCTCGATGTGGCAGAGTTTGAGCAGGCACTCGCGGAGGCGGACGCGGCTGCCCGCCGCCATGATCAGTCAGCCCAGCAGAGCGCGCTTGAACGGGCGGATACCCTCTATCGCGGTGATCTGCTGCCGGGCTGTTATGATGAGTGGCTTCTGTCTGAGCGTGAGCGCTTGCGTCAGCGCCATCGGCAGGCGCTTGAACAGTTGCTGCACCTCTTTGAGGAGCGGGGCAATCTCGCCAGCGCCATTGGCCTCGCTCAGCGTTTGCTCGGACTCGATCCGCTCTCGGAGGATCTGTATCGCCATCTCATGCGCCTGTTCGCCCTGAACAACGACCGCGCCAGCGCCTTGCGCGTTTATCATAACTGTGTCAGCACGTTACAGCGCGAAATGGGCGTTGAACCGGACCCGGCGACCCGCGCGGCCTATGAGCAACTCATGCGCCAGGAGGCGCCCGCTGTTCACCAGGCCGGCGGACAGCGCAGGCTGCCCGCCGGCCTCCCGGCGCTGGTCGGACGTGAACGCGAGTGGGCGCAATTGCACGAGATCTGGCGGCATGTGAACGACGAGGGATCGCATTTTGTGCTGGTCAGCGGGGAAGCCGGCGTGGGGAAATCGCGTCTGGTCGAAGAATTTGCGCGGTGGGTGGACCAGCAAGGGGTGGTCACGGCCAGAACACGCTCCTATGCCGCTGAAGGACAGCTCTCGCTCGCGCCGGTCACTGACTGGCTCAGGAGCGAGGGACTGCGTGCGCGGCTCAGACAGCTTGGCAGAGTGTGGCTGAGTGAACTGGTACGCCTCCTGCCAGAGCTACTGGAGGAGCAGCCGGATTTGCCCCCCTATGAGCCAGTGGCCGAGTATGGCCAGCGTCTGCGCTTCTTTGAAGCTCTGGCGCGCGCTGTCCTTCTCGCGCCTCAGCCGCTTCTCCTGCTGATCGACGACCTGCAATGGTGCGACCAGGAAACGCTGGCCTGGCTGCATTTTCTTCTCCGTTTTGATCCAGCCGCGCGTTTGCTGGTCATCGGCTGCGCGCGCGAGGAAGAACTGTCGCCGGCTCACCCGCTGCGCTCCTTTCTGCTTCACCTGAGCGGTACGCTCTCCGTCAGCGAGATACCGCTGGAGCCGCTGGACGCGGCGGAAACGGCGAAACTGGCCTGCCAGGTAGCCAGGCGCGAACTGGAACTGGACGAGAGTATGCGCCTGTACCACGAAACAGGCGGATATCCCCTCTTCGTGGTCGAAATGGTGCAGACCAGCCTGGAGCGAACAGCCAGCAATTCGCCGGAAGCCGAGTCCTCCCACAGATCGACTTCGCAGGATAAAGCGCGCACCCTGCCTCCGCGTATGCACGCTGTCCTCGTCGGGCGCCTTCTGCAACTTTCGCCTTCCGCGCGCGCGTTTGTCGAACTGGCCGCCACCATTGGTCGTGCCTTCACTCTTGATCTGTTCATCTCCGTCAGTCATGCCGGGGCCGATGAAGCCGTGCGCGCGCTGGATGAACTCTGGCATAAACGGATTGTGCGCGAGCATGGCACCAGCAGCTATGATTTCACCCATGATAAGCTGCGCGAGGTGGCCTATGGAGAGATCAGCGCCCCCCAGCGCCGTCTGCTGCACCGGCGGGTTGCCCGGGCTCTGGAGCGTCTGGAATCCGAGGAACTCGACGCCGTGAGCGGGCAGATTGCTTCCCATTACGAACGGGCCGGCATGATCGAGCAGGCGCTGCCCTATTATCGGCACGCCGCCGCTGTCGCGCAGCGCGTGTACGCCAATGAAGATGCCATCAACCTGCTGGCGCGCAGTCTGGAGGTACTTGAACTCTTGCCAGCCGGCGCCCGGCGGGACAGGCAGGAACTTGGTCTGCTGCTGGCTCTGGCGCCGCTCTATCGCGTAACCAGAGGCTGGGCAACCCCCGAACTGGAGCGTGTGCTTGATCGCGCCCTGGTCCTCTGCGATACCATCGGTGACGATGCGCAGCGCGCGCAGGCTCTTTACGGTCTCCAGTCGGTCTATGTGGTGCAGGCCAGGCTCGAAAAAGTGCAGAGCGCCTCTGATGAGTTCCATCTGCTCTATCAGCGTTCCCTGGGGGGAGAGCCGCCGCCGTTCGCTGATATGATGCTGGCCGGGGCATGTCTGCATCTGGGGCGCATCGCCGAGGCCAGCGCGCAATTTGCCGCCATCATTGCCGCGCATGATCCTGCTCAACTGCTCCTCGTGCAGGAAGAGCAGGGGTTGAACTACGCGGTGCATGCGCGGGCCTGGCAGGCTCATGCGCTCTGGTGCCTGGGCTATCCACAGCAGGCGCTCAGCCAGGGGATGGAGGCGGTGAGGCTGGCGCAAGATCTGGACCAGCCTTTCAATATCGCGCTGGCCTCTGCCTATCTCGCCCTGTTGCTGCAGTTGTGCGCCGGGCGGACCGTGGCCAGCGAACAGGCCGGGCAGGCGCTGTCCCTCACCAGCAAATACCAGGCTCCCTACTATCGCGCCTGGGCCGCCATTCTGGTGAGCTATGCCCAGGCCTTGGAAACGCCTGATGAGGAGCACATCGAGCATCTGCGCGCCTCAATTGCCGCCTTCAAAATCTCCGGGGCCAGGTTGCGTCTGCCCTATTACCTTGCGCTGCTGGCCCACGTCTATGGACAGGCCCGGCGCGCCGGTGAGGGTCTGAACGCCATCGACGAGGCGCTCGCGGAAGCGCGCAGTCATAACGAGTGCTGGTGGGACGCGGAACTGTATCGGCTGCAGGGTGAATTACTGCTCATGTCAGGCGCGGACATGGCGCAGGGTGAGGCCGCGTTTCTCCGCGCCTGCGAAATCGCCCATGCGCAGCAGGTCCGGTCGTTGGAACTCCGGGCGACCATCAGCCTGACTCGTCTGTGGCATCGTCAGCAGCGCTCAGAAGAGGCCAGGCAGCGGCTGTCCGGCCTCTACAACTGGTTCACCGAAGGATTTGAGACGGAGGATCTGCGTACAGCGCGCCTGCTGCTGGCCCGCTTATAACCTGTGCGTAGCGCGAAGACTCCGCCATAACGCTTTGCTAACGCTGCTTTTCCAGGCGGTCATCTTTTTTCTCCCCGACGCGTCCACTTTTGCCATCCGGCCAAACGATCTGCTAACGCCTCTCGTGCTACGCTGGTAATGGAGGACCGGTGCCTGTGGTGGAGCGCTTGCTCTGTCCGGCATCCGGCGTCTGTGGCAGGGTCATAAAGGAGGCAAGGAATGTACCACGAGCATTGAAAAGGAGAAAAGGCATGATTGAAGAACAATGCACCCCCTTCGCTGTGGAGGAAGCTGCTATACAGCAACTGGCAGCTCATCTGCGCGGTACACTGATTCGGCGTGGAGACGCCAGCTATGAAGAGGCTCGCCGGGTCTACAACGCCATGATTGATAGACATCCCGCGCTGATCGTGCGCTGTAGAGAT
>DASZXF010000879.1:0-5131 GCA_035546055.1 Ktedonobacteraceae bacterium | reverse complement strand
AAGACCACGCCAATGTCCGCCAGCAGCGCTCCTTCGGCGATCTCAATGGCGCGCAAACTGCGCGGACGCAGGGCGGGAAAAGCGCGTTTCGACAATGGCGAGAAACTTTCCAGTGGCTCTATGTCTGTTTTTTGACTTTCTTTAATCATACAAACCTGCTCATTGTGGCCAGTCCGGCCTTCCCTGTGGCCCGCGTGCTCTACACCGGGAAACTCTTCCAGACCGCAGGGCGTATAATATACACCTAATAAACGCCGGATGCGCGCACTTGTGTGCAGTCTATCATAGACCCGCGTTCACTGTCAGTCCATAGGGACTTCTGACCACTGGTGTTGAAACCTGTACCATACCTATGTATCTTATGCCCTTGTCTTTTCTCGCGGCCTCTGCTATGCTCGGGACAGCAGACAAGGTAGGGTGAAGTGCAGCAGATCGAACTGACCCGATGAAATGTACGCGCAGGCACCTGCTGATGATAGAAGAATGCGAGGAAGCAGCCAATTATGAAGCATCTGAACGTTGTTATTCTGGCCGGTGGAAGTGGAACACGGCTCTGGCCTCTGAGCACACCAAGTTTTCCCAAACAGTTTTTACCGCTGCCCAACGGCAACAGCATGATCCAGGAGACGCTGGTCCGGGTGGCTCCGCTGGTTGAGCCGGAGCAAACCTGGGTCGTGACCGGGCGTAGCATGGCCGGACTGGTGGAGGAGCATCTCCCCGCGCTTTCTCCCCGCCATATTTTGCGCGAGCCGCTGGGCCGCAACTCCGCCCCGGCCATCGCCTGGATCGCGGCGACGATTGCGCGGCAAGACCCGGAAGCGGTGATGGTGACGCTTTCCGCCGATCATGTCATCAGCGAAGTGGAGACGTTCAGGCAGGCGTTGCACCTGGCACACCGGGCGGCCAGCCAGGGTGAACTGGTCACCCTGGGCATTTTTCCGCACACGCCAGAGACAGGCTATGGCTATATTCGCTACGCGGAGCAGGTTGACGAAGGCTTTGGTCACCAGGTCTTCTGCGGCGAGCGCTTTGTGGAGAAGCCCGACCGCGCGACCGCGCAGAGCTACCTGGACGATGGACACTATGTCTGGAATAGCGGCATGTTTATCTGGCAGGTGAAAACCATTCTGCGCGAACTGCGCACTCACCAGCCCGAAATCATGCAGCGTGTTGACACCATTGTGGAAGCCATGGGCACCCCTGATGAGGAGAGGGTGCTGAACGAACTCTGGCCCTCCGTGCCCTCGATCTCCATCGACTATGGCATCATGGAAAAGACCAGCCGCTTCGTGGTTATCCCCGCCAATATCGGCTGGAACGACGTGGGCAACTGGGAGCAGTACGGCGCGCTTTTCCCCTCCGATAGCCAGGGTGTCAAACGCATGGGCAGCCACGAAGACCTGGGCAGTCAGAATATCTTTGTCTACAACAACACCCAGCGCCAGATCTTCACCATCGGCCTGGAAAATGTCGTCGTCGTCGAAATGGACGACAAAACCGTCATCTGCCACATCAACGACGTGCAACGCGTCAAAGAACTGGCCGAAAAACAGAACGGCAAGGCGTAATCAATTTCATCACAGGCGGCGAGAGAAGCACGTTGCAGGCGACGCAAGTTTCATGAGTCCTCCCCCATGTTTCTGAGGCGGCCTCAAGCGCTGGTGGCGCCCCGCCCCCCTCTTTTTTGGATGAGGTTTGGCGAGCAACAGAAGGAAAATTTATCAGGAGAGGAAAAAGCGATATATGAAAAGGCCGTGGCCTTTGATCAGGGCTTTCTCATGTACCGCTTTTTCCTCTCCTGATAAATTTTCCTTCTGTTGCTCGCCATGCCTCCCCACCCTCAAAATAAGAATGATGCAGGGCCAGCCGGGCGCCGCCCGGCTGGCCCAGCGTCATTCTTCAAACTTGCGCCGCCTGCGGCGGCGCGAGGCAACAGAGGCAAAACGGGAAAACCAAAAAGCCCTGGCCTTTGATGACTAACCATGTCAAAGTGAGTAAATTTCTGCTATAATAGATGACGTGGTATAGACCATTACGACCCCTTAGACGAGAGAAGGAGTCTCCAGATATGCACTCCGAACAGCCAGTTTTCGCCCCACACGGCATGGTTGCTTGTGCTCATTACCTGGCCACGCAGGCCGGTGTACAGATTTTAGCTCAGGGCGGCAATGCCCTGGATGCGGCGATTGCAGCCAATGCGGTGATGACTGTAGTATATCCTACGACCTGTTCAGCCGGCGGCGACATTTTTCTGCTGATCTGGGACGCGCAAACTCAACAGATGTATGCGTTGAACGGCAGCGGGCGCGCGCCACTGGGCATGACGCCGGCGTACTTCGAGGCACATGGCCTGACGGAGATTCCTGTGCGTGGTCCGCTTTCCATTAATGTTCCCGGCGCGGTAGATGGCTGGTTTGAGGCGCTGGAGCGCTTTGGCTCTCTGCCCGCCGAGCAGATTTTCGCGCCGGCCATCGCCCTGGCGGAAGAGGGGATGCCGGTGACGGCGAAGCTGAGCCGGTGGCTGACCAATGTCGTTCCGCTGCTCTCCCAGTGGGAAGAGAGCGCGGCGACCTATCTGCCGCAGGGACGACCTCCGCTGCCCGGCGAGCGGCTGAGGCAGCCGAATCTGGCCCGCTCCTACCGCCTGCTGGCGCGCGAGGGACGTGACGCGCTGTACCACGGCCCCCTTGGCCGCAGCATCGCGGATTATGTGCAGCGCTGCGGCGGCGTCCTGAGCATGGAGGATCTGGAGCAGCATCATTCCGACTGGATGACGCCTCTGACGACGACGTATCGCGGCTATGAGATCTGCGAGTTTCCGCCCAATTCACAGGGATTGGTGGCGCTGGAGATGCTGAATATACTCGAAGGCTATGATCTGCACGAGCTGGGCTATCAGAGCAGCGCGTATCTGCACCTGCTGCTCGAAGCGAAAAAGCTGGCCTTTGCCGACCGCGACCGCTATATCTCTGATCCGGCCTTTGTGGATATTCCCGTGGAGCGCCTGTTGAGCAAAGTGTACGCGGAGGAGCAGCGAGCGCGCATTGATCTGACGCGCGCCATGCCTCATTTTGTCGGTGAGCCGCAAAAAGAGGGCGATACGATGTATCTCTGCACCGCTGATAAACAGGGGAATGTGGTTTCGCTGATCCAGAGCCTCTACATGGGCATTGGCAGCGGCCTGGTGGGCGGCGAGACTGGCATCGCGCTGCACAATCGCGGCTCGTACTTTTCGCTGGACCCGCGCCACGTCAATTACTTGCAGCCGGGCAAACGCACCATGCATACGCTGATGCCGGGCATGGTCCTGCGCGATGGACGCCCTCAAATGGCGATTGGCACCATGGGCGGAGACGCGCAGCCGCAGATTCATGTTCAATTGCTGACCGCGATGCTCGATTTCGGCCTGAATCCCCAGCAGGCCATCGCAGCCCCACGCTGGCAGAGCGGGCGCGCATATCTGGCAGACCCCAGCAAAGCGCTGGCGGGTCAGCGCGGTGTAGATGAACACCTGGACCCGGCCATCGTCGAAGTCGTAGAGATGGAGAATCGTTTTCCAGCAGACATCCCCGCACAGTTACGAGCACTCGGTCATCATATTCATACGCTCGGCCCCTGGGAGGACGCAATGGGCCACGCTCAGGCCATCGCGCTGCTGCCAGAGAGTCAGCTTTTCGCCGGCGCCGCCGATCCGCGCTGCGATGGCCTGGCCATGGGCTATTAAAGCCCTCATGGCCCATCCCGGAGACCTGGAGAAGCTCCGTGGTGCGCGGTGACACACCCGCCCTGGCAAACGGCTGTGATTGCAAGCGGGCGGGAAAACGCCGATAATTGTTTTGTGGACAGCATAGCTTGAAAGACAGCCAGAGGGACTGTGCCTCTTGCTCTACCCGGCAGCGCAGCCGGGGGACGCCCCGACAGCAACGCTCAATGCAGAGGCAAGCCACCGACCCATGCTGGCTGAGAGGCAGGCGTAGAGTTGAAGGAGGAAGCAGAAATGACTACCCGTTCAGTTCGCCATGGCATCCCCTCGGATATACTGGCTCTTTCCCATGAGCGCGATGAGTTGCGTAAACGCGGCCACTATGATCGCGCCGATGAGCTGAAGAAGCTGATCGAAGACGCCGGTTATGGCATCAAAGACAATCCGCGCGGCGCTCACCTGATCATTTTGCCCAGCATTGAGGTGGATGGGACGTTCTACCGCATGGCGCGCCAGGTTCCATCCCTGCTCAATGAGAGTGATACCTGCCTGTTTTCGGTTCTGATCCTGGCCAATAACCGCGCGGACGAGGTGCGCCGCTGCGTGGAGAGCATTCTGCGCTACGCTGGTTCCCAGGCCATCGAGATCGTGGTGATCGACAATGCCTCGCAGGACGATCTCGCCACCTGGGCCAGAGCCTGCCAGCAAGAGACAGCCCTCCTTCATGTCATTCACGCCTCGCGCACCATGGGCGAGGCGGAGGCGTACAACCTCGGTCTGAAGCAGAGTCGCGGGCGCTTCATCCTGCAACTCGATCCCGGCCTGGAATTGAGCGGCGACATCTTCACGCCCCTGGCCCGGCAATTGGAGCAGGAGGACGTGGGCCTGACCGGCCTGCGAGGTCTGCGCACCGACGACCTGCGCCACTTTGAGGAGCGCGAACAGGAGGACGAGGAGGACAACGAGGTTGAGGCCATTACCGGCACCTGCCTGGCCTTCCGCCGCAAACTGCTCAAAAAGATCGGTCTGTTCGACGAAGGGTACCGCTTTCCATTCTACATGGACATCGATTTTAACTTCGCCGCGCGGGCCAGTGGCGTGCGCGCCCTCGTCACCCGCGATCTGCCGTTGATCCAGCACCCGGTCCAGGCCGCCGTCTCGCTCTCCGACGCCGAACGCACCCGCCTGACCCGGCGCAACTTCTATCGCTTCCTCGAAAAATGGGGCGACCGCGAAGATTTGCTGCTGGACGGCTACGACGAGGACGACGAAGAGTACGAGGACGAAGAGGAGTAACTGCTAACGCTTGAAACATGATTCATCCCGAATCTGATCCTGTTGGGCAGGTCGTGGGTGGCTCCTCAGCGCCTGCGGCGCTTCGCAAGAGATGCTTTGGGAGGAGGTGGCAGGGTGGGCCGCGCCCACCCT
>DASZXF010000878.1:0-16093 GCA_035546055.1 Ktedonobacteraceae bacterium | reverse complement strand
CGCGTTGCAAAATAGCATTCCCGGCTCCTCGCTGGCTACTCCCAAACAGAAATGGACCGTGGCCGGACTGAAATTTGAGAACACCACCGATGCCGTCTGCTGGTCGCGGGATGGGAAACGCCTGATCGTCGGCAATACTTTTAACGACAAGGCCTATATACTGGATGCTTTTGGCACGTCCAGCACGCCAACCATCTACAAAGACCAGGACTTGAGCATCATGGGCGATGGAGCGATCAATGGCTGTGTCGCTTCCGGTCCAACCGCCGATCAGTTTTCCATCATAAATAGCGGCATTTCCGGTACGCAGATCCAGACCTGGCGTTTTGGTCAGACCGACCTTCCGCAGATGAACTACGATGTCGCCGAGGAGGTTTACCTGGCCCGCTGGTCGCCTGATGATACCATGCTGGCCGCCGTCACCGGTGTGCTGGCTACACAGAGCGGCTTCTATCTCTGGAAGAGAGGCGAGCCACTCAAAGCGCAGCGTTTCCTCCGCCCGCAGCGGGATAAATTTCTCTCCTTCGCCATCATCACCGACACCGTGGCCTGGTCCCCGGTTGATCCGCATCTGCTGCTCGTTTCCGATGCCGACCAGGCGAACATCTGGGATGTGCGTAAAAATCAGCCTTTGCTGACCCTGGCCGCCACCATCGATAACACTACCCCGGTCATCAGTAAAATGAGCTGGTCGCCCAATGGACGCTACATCGCGGCCTCCTATGATCCGCTGGGCGACAACACCAAAATCACCGTCAAGCCCAGGATTTTCGTCTGGGATGTGCGCGCCCTGCTCAAGCAACCTGCCCAGGGCGTGCAACTGCCGACCCTTACCTTCAGCTCGCCGGTCGGATCTCCCACGCACAATAGAGGCATTCTCGACCTCAACTGGTCGCCCGATGGCCGTTACCTGGCCACCTCGTCGTTTGACAACACCGTTATTATCTGGAAAATAGATCGCTAGGACACAACTTTGACGGGGCGGTTCATTTTTGGCGAAGGAGCCAGCACGCCATCCCGCGAGAGGCAAGGCTTCGGCGTGCCTCTCGCGCGCCAAAAATGACGGCCTCTCTTTTCCGCCTTCTCTGGTATCTGACGCCGGTGGCTGTTATACTTGTGTTATCCGAGGCTATCATGTCTGCTCGCCTGCCTGGCGAGAGAAGGAGAGTGTTTATGCTCTACAGGGTTGACGCTCCCGGCGAATGGGGGAGTATGCGCGCGACGGCGACCATCCAGGCCACGGCTGAAACGCTGGCCATGGTGGATGGCTGCAAGCTCTTTCTGCGCAGCTGGCGCTGCGACAGCCGGGATGTGCTCCTGCTCATGCACGGCCTGGGCGCGCATAGTGGCTGGTTTATTGATATGGGCAATGAACTGGCGGCGCGCGGCCTCAACGTCTACGCGGTGGATCATCGCGGTTTTGGGCGCTCCGAGGGTCTGCCAGGCCATGTTGAGCGCGCGGAAAATTACCTCACCGACCTGGTCGCGGTGCTCCAGGAGATTCGCCGCAGGCATGGCGGCGAGAGTGCGCCGGCGCGTGTGTACATTCTGGGCCATAGCATGGGCGGTATTTTTGCCGCTCACCTGGCGGCCCGTTTTAGCTCCGTGCTGGATGGAGTGATCTTTCTCAATCCGTGGGTGCGGGACCGGACGAAGGTTGCTCCGGGCATGGTTCTGGGCGTTGTGAGCGGTGGCCTGGTGCGTTCGCGGCGGCTCTGGCGCAATCCCGGCGGCACCGAGGGAATGACGACCAATGCCGAAGCTATCACTATGCTGGAAGCTGATCCCAACTGGCGCCGCGACCTGACCGCGAATTTCTGGCTGGAAATTCTGCGCCTGCGTTTGCAGGTACTCAAAATGGCCGCGCGCATCAGCCTGCCCGCGCTGGTCTTGCAGGTTGAGCAGGATAAATCGGTTGTCCCGGCGGCCTCGCGTCAGCTCTATGAAACCCTGGCCAGTCGCGACAAAAGCTGGAAGCTCTATCCCGATTACGCTCACGACGCGGAATTAGAGGCCGAGCGCACGCAACTGGATCAGGATATTGTAGAATGGATTCAAGCACACGCAGATTCCCGGTAGCTCAGATCAGGCACTTGAAAAGGCTGGCGGTGGTGGTACAAGGCGTCTGCTGGCAGGCAAACTACTGGTGAAACTGTTCCTGTATTTGCGAGATATTTCTTGGAAAGAAATTGGTTGTACACGAAGGAAAGAGAGCAGTCCAGTATGCCTGAAAATCCGAGGCAAGGCCTCTTCGTGAAACATCTGTTGACGATGCGCGACATAGCCGAACTTGAACAACTGGCGGGGCTGTGTAGCCAGCGCGAGCATTTGCTGTTGCGCCTGGACTACAATCTGTTGACTCAGCCAGGCTTACCAACCGATGACTTTTTTCTGTATTACCAGGACGATCAGTTGATTGGCTGTCTGCTCATGGATCGCTACCACAGCAGTATGAAGGAAGTGACGGGCACTGTTCATCCTGATTTTCGCCGCCAGGGCATTTTTCGCTCCCTGTTTAGCGCGGCCAGCAGCGAGTGCTTGAGTCGCGGCATTGCGCGTATGTTGTTCGCCTGCGAGACGACCTCGGAGAGCGGGCGAGCTGTTTTGCATCTGCTGGGCGCCGGGCGTGACTTTGCCGAGCATCGCATGGTGCTGCAAGCCTTTCAGCCGCGTTACCAGTATGACGACCACCTGGTTTTTCGCGAGGCGCTGCGCGACGATCAGCACGAACTGGCCTTGATCCTGACCGCAGATTTCGAGGGTAGCCGCGAGCGCGCGCTGAGCCATGTGCAGAGCGCCTTCGAGCGTCCCCACCAGCGCTTTTATCTCGCCAGCTATGGCGGTGAAGATGGCCTGAGCTGCGGCGAACCGGTGGGCACCGTGCGCATCGAGGAGATGCCCGCCGAGATCGGCATCTACGGCTTCTTTGTGCGTCCTGAATATCGCGGTCGTGGCCACGGTCGCCAGATTATGGAGGAGACCATCGCCACGATCCGCTCATATAGCCAGAAGACCATCATGCTGGAAGTCGATACCAACAATTTCACCGCCTTCAACCTCTATCATTCGCTGGGCTTTGTCGTTGATCGCACCTATGAGTATTATGAACTGGCTCTGAGCTAAACCGCTCATCTGCCCATTAAACCTGTCAAATCAGGCTCAACGCCGCGCTGGCGCTGGCCTGTACCTCGTCATGTCCATCGGCGCGAGCAGCTTGCAGGGCCGTGTCTATCTGCTGCCGCTGTTCCTCGGTGAGCGGCTGCTTCAACAACTCACCCAGGCGCAGAACGGCCTGCTGGCGCACCTGCCAGGAGAGATCCTGGAGCAGCGGCAGCAACACGGGAAGCTGCTCCGGCCTGGTCCTGTCTGCGAGCGCGCTGACCGCAGCCAGGCGCACCATGGCCGCGCGGTCCTGGAGCAGCGGCAGCAGCAGAGGCGTAACGTCCGGGCTTTGTATCTGGCCAATGGCCCGCGTTGCCTCGGCGCGCACGCTCTGATTGTGGTCCTTCAACAAGGGTTTCAGCAAGGGCAGGCCTTGCGGATCTCGCAAGGCACCCAGGACCGTACAGGCTGCTTGCCGCGTCGTCCCTGCGCGATGTGACAGGCAGGGCGTGACCAGCGGCAGAGCGCATGGATGGTTGATTGTGCAAAGTGCCTCAGCCGCGAGTGCGGGGATAGTTAATTTTCTGAAAGAATACTCACCCTTCTGCATATCGACCAGGAGAGGCGCCAGCAGGGGAATGGCTTCCGGGTAGCGGGTTCGCCCCAGAGCGGGAATGACTTTTTCCAGCACTTCTGGCCTGCTTGCCAGCGTGAGCAGGGGAGCGAGCAAAGGAATATGCTCCGCCTGAGCAAGCTGGCAGATGGCCTCTGCTGCGGCGATTTCCACTTCCTTGTCATTATCGGTGAGCAGAGGTGCGAGCAGTGGGATGTGCTCCGCGTTGTGGTAAGCACACACCGCCTTCACCGCCGCGCAACGTACCTTTGTCTCGGCGTGAGTGAGCAGCGGCGTGAGCCGCGCGAGGTGTTGCGGATCACCCAGGCGGGCCATAACCGCGCACTGAACGAGCGGATCGGGGTCCATAAGCAAGGGTGCCAGCCAGGCGCGAGTTTGTGGATCATTCCAGGCGTCCAATGCCTCAACAGTGGCCAGGCGTATTTTCGCGTCGTCATCCCGGAGCAGTGGTTGCAGCGCTTGCTGCGAGGCGGGGATGTGCCAGTTCGCCAGCGCTCGCACCGCCGCCAGGCGTGTAGCAGCCTCGCTGGCCTGGAGCAAAGGCAGCGTCAGGGGCAGAGCCTCCTTTGTCTCCAGGTGGCCCAGAATGAAGATAGCCTGCAAGCGTATCTGAAGATTGGCGTGTTGCAGCAATGGCGTGAGGAGCGGCAGGCATTGCGGATCATGAAGCTCTCTCAGCAATCTCGCGGCTAACATGGGAGTAATTGTATGCGCCTTGTCCCTCCATGACAGATAGCCGTTGGGATCGAGAAGCGCGTTTACCAGTACAGGAAGTGCCTGCGTATCTTGCAGCAGAGCCAGTCCGTAGGCTGCGCAGACGCGCACTTCCTGATTGGCATCGTTGAGTAAAGACTGGAATAGCGGCCCGAATTGAGGATCACGTAACTTCGCTATGGCCTCTACTGCGTAAGAGCGTACATCGTATTCGTGATTCTTCTGTCTGGACTTTTTGAGTATTCGTTGCAGCAAAGGCACGGCTCGCTCGCTCTGAAAGGCCGGCAGGACATTGGTGATCAGCTTGTAGATCACGTACCATTCGCGGTCGCGGCACAGGGGTTCCAGCAGAGGAAGCAACTGGGGATCGCGAAATTTTCCAAGGGCAAGCATAGCCTGTTTACGAGTCGATTTATCCTTATCTTTAAGCATAGGGGTCAGCAGAGGAATAATCTGGGGGTCCTGGAGCGCGGCCAGCGCCTCAACGGTCATCTTGCGCACATAATGATCCGCGTCCTGGAGCAGAGGAGCCAGCAGAGGGATATACTGAGGGTCGTTGAGGCGGCTCAGTGCTTTGATGGCATCTTCCTTCATCCAGTAGCTCTTGTTTTGCAGGTATGCTGCCAGGATATGGACCTGCCGGGGATCTTCCCAGGTACTCACCGTCTGAATTGCATATGTGGCTTGATTGCTGGAATCAAGCATGGGAACCAGTTCAGGCACACTTGTGGCGTCACCGAGCGCACCGAGCGCGCCGATGGCGGCATGATGCAGGCTCTGGTCGGAATCGTTCAGGAAAGGTTTCAGGAGAGGAATGGCGCGGGCATCTCCCAGGGTACCAAGCGCGCTGATAGTTACATAGCGCACCGCAGGATCTTGCAGCAGCGGCGCCAGCAGATCCAGCGCTTGAGGATCGTGCAACTGACCAGCCAGCACGATGGCCTCCCTACGTACCTGTTTGTCCGTATCTGTGAGCAGTGGTGTCAGCAACGCCAGCGCATGCGGACCTTTAAGATAACTCAGCGCGCCGATGGCCGCGCTGCGCACCGTCGCCTGTTTGTCCTGAAAGAGCGCAGGCAGATAATCCAGCAATTGCGAGGCAAACCATCGTTTCAGCGTATTGATGACAGAGATGCGTATTTTCGTGCTGGCATCACTCAGTCCAGGCAGAAGGTACGGAATACCGTCTTTATAGAGCACGTCAGCCAGCGCGCCGAAAGCCGCCCGGCGTACCGCTGCCTGCTTATCCTGACTCGCCCTGCGCAGCGCTGGTATCAACTGATCGTGATATTCGCTGGCGCGGTAATCTCTGGCAAGTTGCCGGAGCGCCGCTTTGCGCACGTTCGCCTGCGGATCATCCAACTGAGCCAGCAGTGCCGCAAAGGAAAGAGAGGACGAGGAAATGGTCATTTTATGCTCCTTCATAAAAAATGCTTGCAAATACTGTTATCTCTATACTTAACTGACTGGCAAGACTGCGCCATGCACAGGTACTGTACTTGCGAGCGCCTCTGGCATGAGCACAGCGGCGGCGAAGATCAGCCATTTTGTTATTGAAATCATTATCAGAACATTCTTTGGGCGTTTCCTAAAAACAGCAAGAGGACAGGGTTAAAAAAGCAAAGACGCTGGCGTGGCAACTATTTGCGGATTGCCACGCCAGCGTGAGTAGACAGAAGGAAGGGGCTAGCCGTCCAGGGTGCTGATATCGCCCACCGGCTCGCCCATCTCGCGGGCGCGGATCACGCGGCGCATGATCTTGCCGGAACGCGTCTTGGGCAGCGTGGGCACAAATTCCAGTTCATCAGGCACAGCCAGCGGACCAACGGTCGTGCGCACGTGCAGTTTCAGCTCTTTCGCCAGTTCATCATTGGTCTCAAAGCCGTTTTTCACGATCACAAAGACCTTCACATGCTCGCCTTTGACCTCATCCGGCTTGCCAATCGCGGCTGCCTCGGCGACGGCGGGATGGCTGACCAGGCTGGATTCAATTTCCGACGAGCCCAGGCGGTGGCCGCTGACCTTAATCACGTCGTCGACGCGGCCCTGGATGCGGAAGTAACCAATGCTGTCCTTCGTCGCGGCATCGCCGGCGAAGTAGACATCAGGCAGCGTATTCCAGTACGTCTCGTAACGCGCGTGATCGCCGTAGATCGTGCGCATCAGCGAGGGCCAGGGATGGCGCACGACCAGGAAGCCGCCTTTGTCCGAACCGACCGAATGGCCGTCTTTATCGACCACATCGGCCTCAATGGTCGGGAAAGGCCGGGTCGCGCTGCCGGGCTTGGCCGCGATGGCCAGGGTGGGCGTAATCATGATCGCGCCAGTCTCCGTCTGCCACCATGTATCGACAATATGGCGCGTGCCGCCGCCGATATTCTTGCGATACCAGATCCAGGCTTCGGGATTGATCGGCTCGCCAACCGTTCCCAGCAAGCGCAGGCTGCTCAGATCGTGTTTGGCCGGCCACTCTTCGCCGAAGCGCATCAGGCTGCGGATCGCCGTAGGCGAGGTGTAGAGGATAGTGACCTTGTACTTCTCGATCACGCTCCAGATGCGGTCAGGCTGCGGATAGGTCGGCGTGCCCTCGAACATCACGCTCGTCGCGCCGCACATCAGCGGACCATAGACAATATAGCTGTGGCCAGTCACCCAGCCGATGTCAGCCGCGCACCAGTACACATCATCGGGCTTGATATCGAAGACAAATTTGGTGGTCGCGTACACACCCACACTGTAGCCGCCATGCACATGGACCACGCCCTTGGGACGACCGGTGCTGCCGCTGGTGTAGAGAATGTAGAGGGGATCTTCGCTGTCCATCTCCTCGCAGGGAACCTCGGTATCAGCGGGAATATCGGCCAGGAGATCGTGCAAATAAACGTCGCGCCCCGCCTGCATAGCGACATCCAGGCCCAGGCGTTGGATCACCAGCGCGTGCTCGATGGTCGGCGTATCCTGCAGCGCCTCATCGGTGATTTTCTTCAATTCGATCAGCTTGCCGCCGCGATAGTTACCATCGGCAGTAATCACCACCCTGGCCTGCGCATCATTGATGCGGTCGCTCAAAGCCGGCGCGGCAAAACCGCCAAAGACCACCGTATGAATCGCCCCCAGGCGCGTCACGGCCAGCAAAGCCACCGCCAGTTCAGGGATCATCGGCATGTAAACAGCCACGCGATCACCCTTGCCAATGCCCAGGTTCTGCAACGCCTTTGCCATGCGATTGACCTGTTCATAGAGATCTTTGTATGTTATGGTGCGCGTTTCAGAGGCATCGTCACTTTCCCAGTGGAAGGCCACTTTATTCCAGGTTGGTGTATTCTTGTGGCGATCCAGGGCATTGTAGACAATATTGGTTTTGCCGCCAATGAACCATTGAAAAGCCGGGCGGGTCGTCCACTCAAACGTCTTGTCCCAGGGAGCGAACCAGTGTAATTCTTTGGCCATATCATCCCAGAACTCAAAACGGTTTTGCAGCGACCATTGGTAAAAATCCTCGTAGTTGTCGAAACCCTTGGACTTCATGTAGGCCACAAGATTGGCTTGTTCTCTTGCGTCCTGTGGTGGCTCGAAGAGACGATTTTCAACCAGAATAGTGTCCGTGTCGTCAAAGCGGAGGTTGTTGCTCATCCTCGATGTTCCTCTCTACCGGTTACGGTGATACTTGCTTCTGTGCAAAAAAGAGCGTCAATGGATACAAAGTGAAAAACGCGGGTCAGGATACTGTCGTTGGACATACAAAACACGCGCTCCGTAGAAGAGTGCCAGAGAAAGAAGAACCTGATTTTGCCGTTCTGCCCCGGTAATTCTGGTATGGTCCATGAGCGCTTCGGAGAGACAGTGGCGATCAGCCGTTGAGAAAATCGTACCATACTCCCTGGCGTGCGTCAAGAGCTTTAAGAGGGAAATAAGAGGTCAGGTTTAGTCATCTAGACAACTAGATGTTACCTGCTGCTGGCGGAAGAGAGGGGCGGGTGTTGTACAATGGCGCAGAACGTTTTACAGGAGGAGAGATGAGACGATTATTCAGCCAGGCGCATACTGTGCGTTATGACGAATGCGATTGTGAGGGCGTGCTGACGCCGGCGGCATTTTTGCGCTATATGCAGGATATTGCCGCGTGTGACGCGGAGGATGCGCAACTGGAAGGCGCTGGCTTCTGGGTGGTGAAGCGCACGGTGATGGAATTTGCCGCGCCGGTGACGGTGCATACGCCCCTGGAGTTACATACGTTTGGCCTGGGCTTTACGCGCATTACCGCGCAGCGTGGTTACGAGGCGCATCCGGTCCGACAGCCAGACGCGGGTGCGCTGCTATCCGCGCGCACGCTCTGGGTATACGTCGATCAGCGCGGGCGCCCGGCGCGTTTGCCGGAGCGAACCGCACAGATCTGGCTGCCCGATGAGACGGTTACGCCTCAAGCTGAAGCGGCTTTTCCGCCCACGCCGGACGTTGAGCCAGCTATAGCTCAGCGGCGTGTGGGCTTTTCGGATATCGACCTGGCGCGCCATCTCAACAATGCCTCGGCGGTTGAGATGCTGGACGACGCGGCCTGGGAGGCGCTGGCCCGCTACGAGATAACGCCCGATAAGCAGCATTTTACCATCCAGAGCTACGATATCGAATATGTGGACAGTCCGCGTTTTGGCGATGAACTGCTCATCCAGACATGGTTTGAACCCTTTCCGGTCCCGCACGAGCCATATTTCAGAACACAGCAGATCGTGCGCGACGGAAAGCTGATGGTGCGCGCCCGCTCGCGCTGGTCCTGGTCTGCATAGCCAATAATGGATGCGCTATTTCGCATGGATAAGTCTTGACAATCCTCAAGCGCATACCTATAATTTTGGCAGCATAGTTCTATGGGACGTGGCAGTTTCCCGCCGCGCTAAATCACATGCGAGCCAGTTTCAAAGAAGATTCCTCACGATTTTCGCCTGTTTAAACTGCCGGGAGAACATCATGCTCGATGGGCAACTGTGTGTGGATGTTGTGATGTTGTGGATGTTGTAGTTTGTTTGGCGCTACAGATAAATGCGCTAGAATGGAACCTATGAGCGATCTGTCACCTTTGAAATCATTCCTGGCCCTTTCTTACGACGAACTTGAAGAGCGCAACCTGGCAGCCAGGGAGAGACGCGACACCGTTTCACCGGAGGATCAAGAACAGTACTATCGTGAGGAACTGGAAAAAGAGAAACGCATCAAGGCTGTAACGCTGTGTTTCTCCGACCTTGAAGGTCGCTTCCACATGCTCGACTATGACAAGAAGTTTCTGCTGGCGTCCGCTGATAACCTGACTTTTGATGGCTCTTCGATTCGCGGCTTCACCGCCCAGCGCGAGTCCGATCTGCGCTTGCAGGTTGACTGGACGAGCTTCCTGTGGCTGCCGGCGGACCTCTTTGGCGCCGGCAAAGTCATTCTCTTCGCCAATGTGCTTAACCGCGAGGGTCAGCAGTACGAGTCGGACTTCCGTGGTTTGTTGCAGCACTACCTGCGCGATTTGCAGACTCGCGAGGGTCTGGTGGCGAACGTTTCGGCTGAGGTCGAGGGCATCATTGTGGATGGGGCCAACGCGGAGCAGCGCTTTGACGAGCAGACCGGCTTCCACCTGATTTCGACCGGCGGCTACTTCCACTCCCTGCCTCGCGATCCCCTGCGCCAGTTCATTGACGCCTCGGCCAGCGTCCAGCGAGCCATGGGCTTCAGGAACGAGAAGGACCATCCAGAAGTCGCGCCCGCGCAGTTTGAAATGAACTTCTCCTACACCAATGCCCTGCGCACCGCCGATCTCATTCAACTCTACAAACTGGTCTGCCGCCAGGTGGCCAATACCATGGGGCTGAGCGCGACCTTCCTGCCCAAGCCGATCATGGGTATCAACGGCAACGGGATGCACACCAATATTTCGCTGTCACGAGAGGGCAAGAATCTGTTCTACGACCGGGAGGGTCAGGAGAATCTTTCGCAGATGGCGCGCGATTTTGTTTCGCGCATTCTCAACCATGCCCAGGAGATCTGCCTGGTCCTGAATTCAAGCGTCAACGCCTATCGCCGGCTTGATCCGCATTTCGAGGCACCCAACCAGATTCAGGTTTCGCCCATTGATCGCGGCTCCATGGTTCGTATTCCCGTTGGCAACGAGCGCACCGCGCGCATCGAAGTGCGCTCAGTCGCCCCCGACGCTAATCCCTACCTGCTGCTCTATACCCTCTTCCAGGTGGGTCTGAACGGCGAAACCCTGCCCGCCACGCGGAGCAGCGGAGAGGTGCGTTACCTGCCGGGGACCATTCAGGAATCTATCGATCTCTTTGCCGGTAGCAAACTGCTGCGCAACCTGCTGGGCGAGGTCAATGTCGAAAAGTACCTCTCTTACAAACAGGCAGCCGCCGACCGCAGTCCCCGCAACCTGGGCACGCGCGTCAAAACCTCCGAGATCATCTATCACCACGAAGTCACCAACCAGGCGCTCTGGAACGAGTTCTAAGCGCGTTTCAGTACAAGCAGACAGAAACAAGCGGTCCAGAGGCGGATACCCGTCCCTGGACCGCTTGTTGCTGCATCCTGTTTGTGTCAGGCTGACAGATCCCAGTGCTCCGGCGAGCGCCAGAGGCTGGAAATAGTCAACTCGCGGATAAAGAGCAGTTCTTTGGGCAGGCGGTCGTAGAGCTTCATGAACAACTCTTCGTGCGAGAGCAGTTCACGCTGCCAGACCGCGCGATCAACGGACATCAGTTCATTGAATTGTTCGCGCGTAAAAGTGGGCATACCGCGCCAGTCGAGATCTTCATAGCGCGGCATCCAGCCGATGGGACTCTCCGTGCTGATCGCGCGACCATGCGCCCGCTCGACAATCCATTTGAGGATGCGCATATTATCGCCGAAACCCGGCCAGAGGAAACGGCCCTCGGCATCGCGCCTGAACCAGTTCACGCAGAAGATGCGCGGCGGGTTGTGCAGATGGCGTCCGAAATTCAGCCAGTGGTTGATATAATCCGCCATGTGATAGCCGGTGAAGGGGAGCATGGCGAAGGGATCGCGGCGCACCTCGCCGACCTTGCCCGTCGCGGCAGCGGTCGTTTCCGAGCCCATCGTCGCCGCCGCGTAGACGCCATAGTTCCAGTTAAAAGCCTGGTAGACCAGCGGCACAGCATCCGAGCGGCGCCCGCCGAAAATGAAGGCCGAGATGGGTACGCCCTGCGGATCATCGGCGGCTGAATCAATAACCGGGCACTGGCTGATGGGCGCGGTAAAACGCGCATTGGGATGGGCCGCCACGCGTCCACAGTCCGGCGTCCAATCCCGACCGGTCCAGTCGATCAGATGCGCGGGTGGTACCTTGCTCATGCCTTCCCACCAGACATCTCCCTCGTCGGTCAGCGCGACGTTGGTAAAAATAGCATTGGCGCGCATCGAGGCCATGGCGTTAGGATTGGATCGTTCATTCGTACCCGGCGCGACGCCGAAAAAGCCTGCCTCGGGATTGATCGCGCGCAACTTGCCGTCCGCCCCGGTTTTCAGCCAGGCAATATCATCGCCCACCGTCGTCACGCGCCAGCCCTCTTCCTGAAACTCCTGGGGCGGGATGAGCATAGCGAAGTTCGTTTTGCCGCATGCGCTGGGGAAGGCCGCCGCCACATACGTCTTTTCGCCCCTGGGATTTTCAACTCCCAGAATCAGCATATGCTCGGCCAGCCAGCCCTCATCACGCGCCAGCACCGAAGCGATGCGCAGGGCAAAACACTTCTTGCCCAGCAACGCGTTGCCGCCATAGCCGGAGCCATAGGACCAGATAGCCCGTTCTTCGGGAAAATGCACAATATACTTGTGCTCGGGATTGCACGGCCAGGCCACGTCAGCCTCACCCGGCTCCAGCGGCTGGCCCACCGAATGCATACAGGGGATAAAGTCGCCGTTTTCGCCCAGCACCTCAAAAACCGCCCGACCCATGCGCGTCATAATGCGCATATTTACCACCACATAGGGCGAGTCGGTCAGTTCCACGCCGATATGCGCAATCGGCGAATTGAGCGGTCCCATGCTAAAGGGGATGACATACAGCGTGCGTCCGCGCATACAGCCAGCGAACAGACCATGCAGCGTCTCCTTCATCTCCTTGGGGTGAACCCAGTTGTTGGTCGGGCCGGCGTCTGCTTTACTCAGGGAACAAATAAAAGTACGATCTTCGACGCGAGCCACATCGCTGGGATTAGAGCGAGCCAGAAAACTATTGGGACGTTTTTCTGGATTGAGGCGCACAAACGTACCGGTTTCCACCATCTGCTCGCACAGATCTTCATACTCCTCAAGCGATCCATCGCACCAGTGAACCTGAGCGGGCTGACACAACTCGACCATCTTCGTAATCCAGGTGCGACACTTCGTATTGGTAACATACTCCGGGATCTTCATTGATTCCTCGATTCCTTTTCTCAAAACGTACTGTCACTTCATACAGTCTTATAAATAAAAACACGGAAACATGCACAGGTAATTGGACAGATAGCGCAGTTCCCTGACTGTTTCCTTTTCTAATCCATTAGCGAGAAAAAACGCTAATCGGTCCTAATATCATGCACCTATTTTCTTGCCACGTCAAATTCCAGGACCGTTTTTAGCCTCATGGGCCATGACCATCATAGAAGTCAGCGGAGGGTAGCGCTAGACAGGCGTTACTCCTCCGCGTAGTGTGATTGGTACCAGGAAAGAAGCGCAATAACGGCGCTTCACGAACCCAGGGGACCGGAGGAACCAGGGCGACGTTTCTCCAGAAAATTGAGCAACGGCCTCCTGGTCGGCCCGCTCGCTCTGGTGTTCCATCCCGAAGTCGCGGAAGGTGTTTGCAAGAGCTGCTGCGTGTGCGGATGAAACAGGCTGAAGTCATTGGGATCGAGGGCAATGGTGAAAACCAGGCCCACCGGCACCTTCTCATGAGCAATATCAAAAACAGCCATCAGCGGTTCCTCGACGTTCGGCAGGCGCAACTGCGCCAGCGTCTTGCCCTGGTTCCACTCACTGGCCACCACCTCGGCCTTCGACGTATAAAAATAAGGGCGCCATTTTTCCCGCAGTTCCCATTCCGGGATCACCTGCTCAGGCCGGAAGCCCAGATAAATCTCCTTGCATTCATGAAGATCGATCAGGCGTGTCCATTTGACAGGCAGCAGGGGAGTGAAGCCCTTCGCCCATACGCGGTAACACACCCCATCGGGCTGATAAGTGCCCTGTAAATAGCCCTGCAGGGTATTCATTGGTGGGAAACCGAGCCATTGTGCCACCCAGAGCGTAGAGGGCGTCTGGATCAACTCGGAGCGCGTGCCAATCTGCTGTAGCTTGCCCTGATTGATCACCGCCACGCGATTGGAGATCGCGAACGCATCGTCCGGGTCGCTGGTGGCATAGATGCAGGTAAAGCCCATCTTTTGCTGAAGCTCAACAATCTCACGTCTGAAAACCAGGCGCGTCGGCGTATCCAGTTGTGCCAGCAGATCATCAAAGAGGTAGAGCGCTGGATCTTTAGCCAGCGCGCGCGCCAGCGCCACCCGTAGTTTTTCCGCCAGGGTTAAAGAAGAGATCTTACGCTCCAGCAAATGCGAGATACGCAGGGTTTTGGCCACTGTATTCACCCTGTATTCCATGCCATCCTTGCTCATCAGGGCATGTTGCAAGGGGAGCGCAATGCACTCGGACGCGCTGATGTGCGGAATCAGGCCGAAGCCATTTTGAAAGATCATGCTAATACTGCGCCTGGTCGCCGGCAGATTGGTGATGTTCTCATTATTGAGAAGGATGCGTCCGTGACTCGGTTCCTCCAGACCTGTGAGCAGGCGCAGAAAGGTCGTTTTGCCGCTCTCCGGTGGTCCCAGCAGAGCCACCATCTCGCCCGCCGCCAGAGTCAGGCGCGCAACATCGATTTGCTTTATTTTCCCAACGCTTTTTGCAAGCTCATGTACCTCCAGAACGTACATGCATTTCCTCCCTGGTATCCTTCCTGGATATCCTTGCGGTATAGTTCGCCAATGGTATGTACTCTCGATGTACACCGGTAAGAGATGAAAGAGGCCGTGTTTGCGGAATCACCGCAGAAAAAAAGAGAAAGAGACGCGAGCTTTGTGAAAAGAGTCAGCAATGCTCGCGTCTGCGGGTGCGCCCTCTCCAGGAAAGGGCGCACGTGAGTATCTGACCCGGGTAGCAAGGAACACAACAGCGCCGTGCCGGAGCCTTCTCTGGTCGAGCGGGCGTCAAAATGAGCGCTCGCTCGCGAGACCGGGGCGCAGGCGTAGCGGGTGTTCTCAGAGCCAGAAGGAAGCTCTCAGGCCGTCTCAATTGAAGCCGCCTGCTGTAACCCTAGCTCTTCAATGGACTGCTGGCGCATCAGAAACTTCTGAATTTTGCCAGTCACCGTCATTGGAAAGCCTTCTACGAACTTGACATAACGAGGAATTTTGTAATGTGCGATTTTGCCCTGGCAGAAAGCGCGGATCTCCTCGTCGGTGCATGTTGCGCCGGCTTTGAGCTGAACCCAGGCCATAATCTCCTCGCCATAGCGGGCGTCGGGAACGCCGATCACCTGGACATCGCTAACCAGGGGATGGGTATAGAGAAACTCCTCAATTTCGCGCGGATAGACATTCTCGCCGCCGCGAATAATCATATCCTTGATGCGTCCCACGATATTGATATAGCCATCCTCATCCAGCGTGGCCAGATCGCCGGTGTGCATCCAGCGCGCCGCATCGATGGCATGGGCGGTAGCCTCCGGGTTATTCCAGTAGCCCAGCATAACGCTATAGCCCCGCGTACAGAGTTCGCCGGGCTGGCCGAGTGGTACAACCTGGCCCGTCGCGGGATCAATGATCTTGATTTCCAGGTGTGGACCGATCAGACCCACCGTACCCACACGCTTTTCCAGGGGAGAATCGAGGCGCGTCTGCGTTGAGACAGGCGAAGTTTCCGTCATGCCATAGGCGATCTCGACCTCGGGCATATGCATCTCGCTATTGACGCGTTTCATAACCTCAATCGGGCAAGGAGAGCCGGCCATCAGACCGGTGCGCAGACTGGAGAAATCGTACTGCTGGAAGTTGGGATGGGCCAGTTCGGCGATAAACATCGTTGGCACGCCATACAGTGATGTGCAGCGTTCCTCCTGGATCGCCTCCAGCGTGGCCTGCGCCTCAAAGCCCTCGGAGGGATAGACCATCGTCGCCCCGTGGGTTACGCAGCCCAGATTGCCCATGACCATGCCAAAGCAATGATAGAGCGGAACGGGAATGCACAGGCGATCTTCATGCGTAAAATTTTGCAGACGGGCCACGAAATATCCATTGTTGAGAATGTTGTGGTGGCTGAGGGTCGCACCTTTAGGGAAACCGGTCGTCCCACTGGTGTACTGGATAATCGGCCAGATAGTACGACAGCATTCCACCCTCATTGTGGGAGCCTGGAAAGTATTAGCGCACGATGCTATCATAGGTTCTTCCCTACAAGCCCCTGATACGATCAGAGGCAAGATAACAAACTAACCGAACAGCTAAAGTATAACATATGACGGCTAGAGAGAGTGAATTCTCTAGTCGTTTTTCGTTTCCTGTTTTGAGGAACATATGCTCTATTATCCTGCTCTAATCGCGGTCCCAC
>DASZXF010000877.1:0-5406 GCA_035546055.1 Ktedonobacteraceae bacterium | reverse complement strand
CGCAGAAAAAAGGAGCAGAAGCCGGATCTTTCTTCTATTGCCTGAGGAAGATTGAAGAACCGCACAGGATCGTGTACAGCACGATCCTGAGCGGTTCTTCAATCTTCCTCAGGCAATAGAAGAAAGATCCGTCTTCTGCTCCTTTTTTCTGCGGTTAGCCGATGCTGATGTCGTCAATGTAGCCGCGATAGCCGCCGGTGTTGGCGGGCTGGTCGTAGCCGACGTTGACGCGCACGATGGTTTTGCCGCTGACGTAGGAGCCGAGGTTGACGACGACGTGGTTCCAGGCGTTCATGGTCAGGTGACCACACTGATACGCCGGGTGGACGCGTACACCGTTCTGGTCGGTAGCTCCAGAGTCGCGCAGATCGCTGCCATCGCTGAAGATGAGGTCGATGGCTACGCAGGCGCTATTGCTGCCGCTGGTCAGGTTGGCTCCCGGCGTGGAGTCGCTGGAACTCTGCGGGTAGATCCAGTAGGAGAGCGTGGTGCCGGAACCAACTGTGAGACTCTGGCCGCTGACATCGAAGACTTCCATGTAGGCATAGGAGGTCGTTGTGTTGTTGTCGAGGCCGGAATACATGAGAGCTGTGGTACCGGTGTGGCCCAGTTCGCCGCGCGTGGCGGCTTCGGGACCGCTCAGGCCGCAGCAGATGCCGCCGACGTTGCTCAGACCGCCGCCGGAGCTGTCAACGGTGCTTGACCAGGTTGGCTGCGGTTGACCGCTTTCAAAGCTGGTCGAGAAGGAACTGCCGCCCTGACTACCCGCCGCGTAAACCTCGAATTCGTAGATGCGCGCGGCGTTGTTGCCGTTGCCGGTCGGGGTGGTGATGTTCAGCCTGACGTAGCGCGCGGTCTGCGGGCTGATGGTGTTGTAGGTGCGACTGGCGGTCGAGCCTGAGACGTTGACCACTGTGTTCCACGTGCTGCCGTCTGTGCTGAGCTGGATGTTGTACGCGCTGGTGTTCCAGGCCGTGGTTTCGCCTCCCAGACCTGAATGTTTGATGACAAACGAGCCGACAGACTGATTCGAGCCAAGGTCCACCTGCAAGTAGAGCGGGCTGGCGCTTGAGCACCATTTGCTGTTATTCTTCAACACGCCATCTACCGCGTTGGCGGCCACTTCGCTGGAGGCGCAGGGCGAGGAGGCCGTGACGGTTTTGTGCAGGGCCAGGTTGGTGCCCAGGTTGGGAGCCTGCGCGGGCGGCGTAAAGCCGTCGTTGAACGAGGGCGGTACGTCGGAGGCGTTAGAGCCCCAGCTGCTGGCATTGGTCCCCATGGTGAAGTTCAGGGTCGCGCCATTGGCGATGTCGCCATAACGCAGCCAGGTCTTCGAGGTCGCGGTACCGTTGACGGTCAGACTCTGCACATAGGGCGCGTTGTCGGCGGCTCCGCTGCCGTTGATTTGCAGAATCTTGCTGTTGGCGAGCTGAATGGTCTCCGAGGCGAACTCTGGACCATGCAACACCAGGGTATCCGCGCCCGGTACGGATGGATAGAGGCCCAGGGCGGACCAGACGTACCAGGCCGAGGTGGCGCCCAGGTCGTCGTTGCCCGGCAGACCACCCGCCGCTGTGGTAAAGACCTGCGTGATGATGTTGCGCACGTTGATCTGAGTCCCCCAGGGCGCGCCCGCGTAGGTATAAGCCCAGGGAGTAGCAAATTCCGGCTCATTACCCATATAGAAGTAGGGCTGCGTCAGACCGGCGTTGTACTGCGTGAAAAGATGGTCAAGACGCTGAACCGCCGTGTACGATCCACCCATCAGATTAATGACGCTGGACAGATTGTAAGGCACCATCCAGGTATACTGCGCCGCGTTCCCTTCGGTAAAGCCGGAATTGCTGGTGGGGTCCAGCGGCGTGGCCCAGGTACCGTTGCTGTTGCGCGGGGTGATGTAGCCGGTGTCGGAGTCGAAAACGTTACTCCACCACTGCGCATGGCTCATGAAGGTGTTATACATGCTCGTATTGCCCATCGCCTGCGCGAACTGAGCAATGGCGAAGTCCGAGGCCGAATACTCCAGGGAATCCGAGGAGTTGCCGGGAATGTAGTGCAGATTCAGGTACGTGCCGAGGTTGCCGCGAATAGCACTGCCCTGCGTCTTCGCGCCGGTGTTGGTGCCGACGTTGTTCATGAGCGAAAGGGCCGTGGAGGTGTCAAAGCTGCGCGCGCCAAAGGCGTAGGCGCTGGCCACGACAATTGGACCCGGATCGCCGGTCATGATGAAATCTTCATTGGTCTCCTGCGACCACTTGGGAATTTCACCTCCCTGCTGACCATCGAGCACCATCGACTCGGCGATGTTGTTCATGACATCGGGCGCGATCAGAGCCACCAGGGCCGCCCAGGAGCGATAGATGTCCCAGCCGGAGTAGTTCTGGTAGATGGTCAGACCGCTGCTGGCGGTGTGAACCGCATTGTCAAAGCCCATGTACTGCCCGTTGACATCGCTGGCTACGTTCGGACTTTGCATGACGTGGTAGAGCGCGGTGTAAAATTTGGTGAGGTCGTCGGATGTGCCGCCGCTGACCTGCACGCGGTTGAGCATGGTGTTCCAGGCGTTGCTGGCGTTACTCTGCACAGTCGAGAAGGACCAGGCGGAGTTTTCCGAGGAAAGGTTTTGCTGGGCATTGGCGATGCTCACATAGGAAAGCGCGATCTTCATCTGCACGACGGCGTTCGAGGTGGTGTTGAAGGTCACATACGCGCCAGAGTTGGTCCCGCTGGTGCTGTTGGAGCCTGCCGAGATGCTTGAACCCAGCCAGGTGCCATGACTGGTGGGAGTCTGGTCGAACTGGATGGCGTAGTAGATCACAAAGGTCTTCGAGGAACCGCAAAAGCCCCCGGCGGTCTCGCTACCCGTGACCTGGCTGCCGTTGACGCTGATCGAGCCATTGCGACTGCCCGTCGCGCTGCGGCTGCTATTGATCAAAACGGTGGCCTGGGTGGTGCCAGGATAGGTAAAGCGAGCCATGCCGGTGCGCGTGGTCGCGGTCAGTTCGACCGTCGTATTCGAGTTGTTCAGGACCGTTTTGTAGTAGCCCGGCGAGGCGCTTTCGTTGCTCTTGCTATAGCTGGCCGCGTAGCTGGTCCAGTTGGAACCAGGAGAGGAGCCGAGCGAGCCGGTCACAGGCAGAATTTCCAGGTCATCATTGTTGGCACAGCCCGCCCCGTCGAAGTGGGTCAGGCTGAAATCGTTGATGGTCGTATCGCTGTAGAGATAGCCGGATGGCGAGGCATTGGGCGTGTCCGGGCTAAACTGCACCATGCCAAACGGCACCACCGCGCCGGGATAGGTGCTGCCACCGGCTCCGCCACCCACCGGGTTGGGAGCATTGCTGGGTCCGGTGCCGATAAAGGGATTGACGTACTGCACAAGATTCTGCGTGGCCAGGCTGGCCGCGTGCGCTGTCGGCACGCGCTGGAAGGCCAGACTCTGCGCGACCAGCAGGGTAAAGAGCGTGAGAAGAACGACACAGGAAAGGAACAGGCGTCGTGCCATAAAGTTTCCCTCTTTCTTGTCCATGCAGACAAAGCGTCGAAATGAACAGGCAAAAAAGCGCAAAAAATCCTCCTCGATCTCTGCGCCGCCACTCATCCTGAGTGGCCCACCAGGTAATGTGAAGAAGTATGGTGTTGTCGGGAGCGCGATCCATGGCGAACGCCGCACCATCCTGGCTGCCGTGGACGCGACAACGTGCGGTGATCTGGACTGGTCTGAGCGCGCCAAACCTGTTTTGCCCGCGCAGGTCCATGCCAATCCGGCAGTATTGGTATAGTAAACCTCACGTCTTTACATAAACAGGTCAGGACGCGCGTCTGCCTTTCACCTCCTTGTGGTACAGGCCGGTCAACGATGAGACCATGGGACGAGTTGTTTTTTGGGAACGGTGGCACCAGGGAAAAATACAAATCCCACAAAAACGGGTATTCCGTTGTTTGAAAACTTTCTCTAATAGAAAGATTAACCTCTGAATCTTAGTTTGTCAAGTGTCGCAACTAACTTGAGTGGGAAGGGGCTTTAGAAGTGGAAAAGCTGGTCTATCGCGGGCGATGAGGGCGAGTAATCACCTGATTTGACAACAAAAGTGGATGATGCCGCTCTTTACCCGGCGTGAAAGGACGGTGGACTTAGTTTTGATAGTTGACAAACCGTCTTTTAGTGGGTATCATGTAGAAAATAGCACAACCTTAGTCAAGTTTCCACCCTAACCTGAACCAATAACGTAGAGAGTGGGACCATCCATGGATCAAACCGTTCGTCACCTTGAACGTCATATGCGAGCACCGGGGGAGGCGGAACAACAAGGCCGTTCTGCCGCGCAGGGGGCGGATATCCATCGTATTCGGGAATTTAACCGGCGCCTGGTCTTGAACTATGTACGCGAGCATGGGCCGGTGTCGCGGGTGATGATTGCGCAGCGCCTGGGCCTGTCGCGCACGACGGTGAGCAGTATTATGGATACGCTGCTCCAGGAGGGTTTTGTCCGCGAGGGTCATTTTCTGGACGCGGCTCCCAGGGGTGGACGCCGGGCCATCCTGGTCCATTTTAACGCGGACGCGGGCCGCATTCTGGGTATTGACGTGGGACGCACGCATCTAACGATGCTGCTGACCAACCTGACGCCGGCGATTGTGGCTCAGCGCTCGGTGCCTTTCGATACGGATCGCGGCCCTGAAGTCTGTCTCTCCATTCTGATTTCGGAGATTCGTACCTTTGTGGAGGCATCGGCGACGAGCTGGGATGTGATCGCCGGGATCGGCGTGGGCATCCCTGGACCGCTGTCGGACGATCTGCACCGCCTGATTTCGCCGCCGCATATGCCGGGCTGGGATAATGTGGATGTCTGGGAACAGTTGTACGCGGCCTTCCACAAGCCTCTTTATATTGATAACGATGCCAACATGGGGGCGCTGGGCGAGGTGCGCTGCGGGGCGGGTCGGGGCGATACGAACATGGCCTATGTCAAAATCGGGACGGGCATTGGCGGCGGACTGATTTTGAACGGGCGCATCTATCGCGGCCACCAGGGCAGCGCGGGCGAGCTGGGACATCTGACGATTGATGAGAATGGTCCGCGCTGCGTCTGCGGGGGACGCGGCTGCCTGGAAACCCTGGCCGGTTCGCGGGCGATTATCGCCGATGCGGAGCAGGGGCTTTCCCTGGCGCGCAAACAGGCCCAGGAAGGCCAGGGGGACCGGGAGCACACGCCGGATGCTCAGCCCGCGCGCACGTTTGACGATATTATGGACGTGGTGGAGGCCGCGCACAGAGGCGATGCCGCCTGCATTGCGGCCCTGGAACGGGCGGGCGAGCGGATTGCCCTGGCCCTGGCCGGACTGATCAACCTGGTCAATCCCGCTTCGATTATTCTGGACGGCGGCGTGGCGCGCGCGGGTGAC
>DASZXF010000876.1:0-4238 GCA_035546055.1 Ktedonobacteraceae bacterium | reverse complement strand
ACTTTGAAAAAAAGATGGTGTACAATAGCTTTTGGGATCGCTCTCAAAGCACTTTTGCTAAGGAGCTTAACCGATAGCATGCCGTATTGTCAAGGGGGAAACGTAAAACAGAATGCGCACCATGAATTATCGCACACGGACGACTGATGCCGGATGCGGTTTCTATCGCTGTGCGCGGATACACTACTGATGTCCTTTAACAAATCGATTGAGGAATGACAAGCTGCTTGAATAACCTGGAGTACAGCAAAACCGAAAGAGCATAAGCAATTCACTACATGATTTTGGGTATTACGAGCAGCTTCTTATTCTCGATGGCATTTGTTAAAAAGCAGCGGCCCGCTTGCCGATCAGGTTCGGCGCCTGGTGGCTGGCACACCTATGATGCGCATTTTTCAAAACAGGATGGGCTTCATTTTTGGCGAGCAAAGCGAATGGAGCTGGCGCGTACCACGGTGAGGCGAGGCCGACGCGCATTGAGGATCGCACCGGTAGCATGAGAGTGGCGCTTCCGTTGGGTACATTTCTCTGTTCTCGACATTCTTATGTTCGTATGACCTGCAAACAGTTTTTGGGCTTCCATTCCAGGACGCGGACGTATTTCCTTGAGCGAAGAAGGAGTGTTTTTCATGGTTGACCAGGTTCCGTTACTTCCGTACAATGTGTATATGACCGAGCCTCCTCGCCTGCCTGTGCGCCAGGTGGGCGATGATGGCGGCCCGGAGTTTGTCGCGCAGGCAGAGGTCAAAGAACTGCTGGCGCGAGGTGTGGTGCTGCAAGGCACGACAGGCGATGGAACCACGCTGCGCATTACGCTTTCTCTGCTTGCTGAGGGCATTGCCCGCGTGCTGCTGGAGGATGAACAACCTTCCCCTGAACGCGTGCGCCTGGCTCGCGATCTACCAGCCGATGCAAGCCAGGTGACGATTACACAGTCCACCAATCGGCTCTGCCTGCAAACCTCCTCGCTGAAGCTGGAGGTTTCTCTTCGCCCTTTTCACCTGGCTTTTTATGACGCCCATGGTCGTCCGCTGCTCTCGCAGAACTATAGCGAGGTGACGAATGTGCGCATGAAGCTGACGGTGCTGCCCTTTGGCTTTAGCAGGGTCGATGGCGCTCGCGTGGCTTTTCACGATACGTTTACGGCTGAACCCGATGAGCATTTCTTTGGCTTTGGCGAAAAATTCACGGATTTCGATAAACGCGGACAGCGCATTACGACCTGGAATGAAGACTGCGGGGGCGCCTGGAGTGAGCGCTCGTATAAAAATGTGCCCTTTTTCCTGAGCAGCCGCAAATATGGCGTTTTTGTCGATAGTACCGGCGCGGTGGATTTCGATATGGTGGCCAGCAATACGGCGACGTTCAGCCTGATCAGCCAGGATAGCGCGCTGGATTACTATGTGATTGCCGGCCCTGACCCCAAAACCATTATTACACGCTATTCCTCGCTGGTCAGTTTTCCCATTCTGCCGCCCAGGTGGTCGCTGGGGACATGGATTTCGTCCGGTTTCCAGCGTGACAGCGCGGCTGAGGTGCTGCGCCGCGCCCGCCTGATTCGCGAACACGCGATTCCCTGCGATGTCCTGCACCTCGATTGTTACTGGCAGCGCTTTGGCCGCTGGTCGGAGATGCTGTGGGATGATGAGATGTTTCCCGATCCGGCAGGGCTGCTGGCCGAGCTGAAGGAACTGGGCTTTAAGGTCTGCCTGTGGATGCATCCCTACATCGGGATTGAAAGCGAGCGCTTCGCTGAGGGTGACGAGCGAGGATATTTTCTCAAAAACCAGCAGGGCGAGACGTATGTGGTGGATATCTGGGGCGGCTTCCACCCGGCGGTGGGCATTGTGGATTTTACGCACCCCGGCGCCGTGGCCTGGTTTAAGGAGATGCTGCGGGCGCCTCTCCAGGCGGGGGCACAGATCTACAAGACCGATTTCGGCGAGGGCATTCCCAATGACGCGGTGAACTACGCGGGCATCAGCGGGGAGAGCTTCCATAATCTCTATGCGCTGCTCTATAACGATGTGGTGGCCGAGGTGACGGAGGAGGTGCATGGTCACCGCCTGACCTGGGGACGCTCGACCTACGCGGGCGGACAGCGGCACGCGGCTCAATGGGGCGGCGATGTCAATTGCACGTTTCCCGGCATGGCATCTACCCTGCGCGGCGGACTGAGTATGGCGGTGTGCGGCCACGCGTTCTGGAGCCACGATGCCGGCGGCTTTACCGGCCATCCGACCAGTGAACTCTATATCCGCTGGTCGCAGTTTGGCCTGTTCTCGCCAATGATTCGCGCGCATGGCAATAGCACGCGCCTGCCCTGGGACTTTGGACCGGAGGCGCTGGATATTTTCCGCTCCTATGCTCGCCTGCGCTATCGCTTACTTCCTTACATCTATACCTATGCCTCAATCGCCGCTCAGACCGGTCTGCCGCTGCTGCGACCTATGCTGCTGGAGTTCCCGGACGATCCGGTGACCTGCTCGCTGGATTTGCAATATATGTTCGGGGCGGAATTGCTGGTAGCTCCGATCTTCAACGACCGGGGCGAGCGCTCGGTGTACCTGCCAGAAGGGAACTGGATCGATTTCTGGACCCACGAGGTCCACAGCGGACCTCGCTCGCTGCATGTTCAAGCGCCGCTGGATGTGCTTCCCCTCTATGTGCGGGCCAATGCGCTGCTGCCGACGACCGAACCGGTGGCTTTTACCGCCGAGGGACCATTCGAGGACATTACCGTGGATGCCTATCTCTTTGACCAGGGCAGTTGTGAGTTGTACGATACAGATGGCCTGACGCGCCTTTCCGCTACAATAGCCGGGGCTCAGCTGAGCGTGACCCTGAGCGGAGCCAGACAAAAACTGGTCCTGCGCCTGCTCCCGCTCGCCGGCGGGACGGCGGTGGAGGAGGTCACGGTGAATACACAGCGCTACCAGGAGGTCGCGGCTGACGAGGATAGAGAAGAGGCCGGCACCTGGAAACGCGCGCTGAACGGGACCGTGCTGGTCTATATCCACGTGTAGCCGGGTAGAAGCGCGGCGCCAGGCCATATCCCTGTTGATCGAGAGCAAAGGAGCATGAACGTTGATCCAACCATTTCCGCCGCTGAATGCCCGCGCGCCGTTTATCTGGCACGGGGGAGACTACAACCCGGAGCAGTGGCCGCGTGCTACGTGGGACGAAGATATCCAGTTAATGCAGGCGTGCGATTTTACCATTGCCACGGTCGGCGTTTTTAGCTGGGTTTCTCTCCAGCCCGAGGAGGAACGTTTCACCTTCGAGTGGCTTGATACTATCCTTGATAAGCTGGCGGACTCCGGGCGGGTGGTCTGCCTGGCAACCCCGAGCGCGGCGCAGCCGGCCTGGATGTCGCAGCGCTATCCCGATGTGCTGCGCGTTGATGCACAGGGGAGGCACCGGCATCACGGCTGGCGCGTCAACTTCTGTCCCACGTCGCCCAATTACCGGCGCTTCGCGATCCAGATGGCGAAAATGCTGGCCAGGCGCTATCACGCCCATCCCGCGCTGGTGGCCTGGCATGTCTCGAACGAGTATATGCCGGCCTGCTACTGCAACCGCTGCGCGGCGGCTTTCCGGGAATGGCTCAAGCAGCGGTACACCAGCCTGGACGAGCTTAATCGACGCTGGTGGACGGCCTTCTGGAGTCACACGTATACGGACTGGTCACAGATCGAGCCGCCTTACGCCATCGGCGAGGAGTCTATTCACGCGCTGGTGCTCGATTATCAGCGTTTTCAGAGCGATATGCTGCTGGAATGCTATAAAGGTGAGCGCGATACCATCCGTTCCTATTCGCCCGATCTGCCAATCACTACCAATATGATGGGCGCCTATCAGGGTCTGGATTATCGCTCCTGGGCTAAAGAGGTCGATGTGATTTCCTGGGACTGCTATCCCAGTCCGCACGACCGGCCTTCTGATACAGCCTTCGCCCACGATCTCATGCGCGGTCTGCGCGACGGTCAGCCGTTTTTGCTGATGGAGCAGACGCCCAGCAGCCAGAACTGGCAGGAGTACAACGCGCTCAAGCGCCCTGGCGTCCTGCGTTTGTGGAGTTATCTGGCCATGGCGCATGGCGCGGACTCCGTGATGTATTTCCAGTGGCGCCGCAGCCGTGGCTCGTTTGAAAAAATGCACGGGGCGGTGGTTGAGCACAGCGGGCGCAGCGATACCCGCGTGTTCCGCGAGGTGCAGCAATTGGGCGCGGAACTGGC